>JAAYYY010000449.1 GCA_012515125.1 Chloroflexota bacterium | reverse complement strand
GAGAACGTCTCCACCCGCTCGCGGCTGCGCTCTTCCAGCCCGATGAGGGCCAGCACCTCGTCCACCCGCCGGGCCAGCTCGGCGCCGCGCAGGTTGTACATCTGGCCCCAGAAGTTCAGGTTCTCCCGGGCCGACATATCTTCGTAGAGTGCCAGCTCCTGGGGCACGACGCCGATCGACTTTTTGACGGCCGTCTGCTCGTCGAGAATCGAGTGGCCCATCACCCAGGCGTTGCCGCCGGAGGGGGCCAGCAGGCAGGAGAGCATGGAGATGGTCGTGCTCTTACCCGCTCCGTTCGGCCCCAGAAGACTGAAAATCTCCCCGCGGGCGACCTCAAAGTCGATGCCCTTGACCGCTTCGAGCGCCCCGAAACGGCGCCTCAGCTCTTTCGCGCGGATGGCGATTCCATCGTTCATGATTGCACTCCGGGCTCCCGGACTGTTTTTGGAAACTGACTGACTTAACAGATTCGCAACTGGACCCGCTCAGTATACCAGAAATATATCAGCATGTCCGCCCGCCGCTATCCGGCAACGGACGAGTTGCTGCCTGGTCATCTGACCAGCTTTTTTGCCGTTTGTCCCGGAAGCGGACAGCCGCAGCGCCACCATTCAGGGTCGCTGCGGCTGTCCGTCTATAGGAAACGCCCCGCTCTATTCGACAATCACCCAATCGGTGGCGCTGCGGCCGAAGGTGTCGGGATGGTACATCTCCTCCGCTTTGGCCGGCGGCGCAACGAAGGTGCCCGGCGTCGTGGCGCGGGCCACGTAGCTGTATTCGTAAGCCCCTTCGTAGAGCAGCGTCGTGAACGCCTCGGCCCGCTCGTCGCGCAGGTTCTGATGCTCGTACCACTGCCACCACCAGTACCACCAGGGACCGCCGCTCTCCTGCGGGTCCTGGGGGATGCTTTCGGCCACCGCCAGGCTGGGGTTGATGGCCTCCAAGCCGGCCGGCAGCGGATCGACGAGGGCGACGTGGGTGCGCCGGTTCTGGGCGACCATCGTCAGGCGGACGCGAACCCGCGCGCCGGCCCGGATGTGCCACGTGCCGTCCTCGTCCTGGCGCACGTCTTCGGGGTTGTCCACCGCCTCGTAGGTACGCTTGACGAGGAAGCCCATGTCGCGCGGCTCCAGCGTCAGGTCGGCCGGCGCGTAGCTCAGCCCCACCCGGTAGTAAAGCCGGCCCGGCCCTTCCTTGCTCAGAATCAGGTCGCGCAGCGCGTCGCCTTCGAGCACGTAGCTCATTGGGATCGCCGTCGATTGGCGCTCGGTCGTGCGCCCGACGAAGGTGTGTTCCCCGGCGTAGGTGTCGCCCAGCCAGATGCGGGCCACGAACTCCGGCGTCTGCGCCTCGAAGGTGTTGAAGTAATGGTCGAGGGCCAGCAACACGAAGACGTTCTCCTGGGTATTCTCCCAGCGTCCCCGCGTGCGGTGGCCGAGCAGCGCCTCCACCACCTTGGGGATGAGATCGCTCTCCGGCGCGGCGTCGATCAGCGCGTCGAGGATGAGCGCGTCGGTGCGGCGGTTGCTGTGCAGCAGCAGGTAATCCTGCTCGCCGTAGTCGGCGGTGAAGGTCGCGCTGCTCGCCGTCTCCACCGCCCGGTTGTTCAGATGGCGGGCAATGGCTTCATTCTGGGCCTCGTAGCCGGCCACGTCGTCCAGGACCATCCACAGCCAGGCTATCGCCTCCAGCGAATGCTCCTCTAGCGGAACCTCGCCGAGCAGGGCTGCCGCTTTCGCCGGGTCGGCGTCGTCGGCCAGCGCGCGCACGTAGAGGGCGTAGGCGCTCAACGTGCGTTTCGTCTGCGCGCTGTAGTACTCTTCGTAATACCGCTCGACGTTCTCCAGATGATCGAGGGCGCGGGCCAGCATCTCCGGCGGCACGGCGAAGCCCTTCTCCTGCGCCCGTAGCAGCGCGTGGGTAACGTGGATGGAATAGAAGGGCACGCTCGGCTTGCCGCGCCGCCAGATAGGCCAGCCGCCATCGTCGTTCTGCATCTCGGCCAGCCGGGCCACGTCGCGGTCCACGGCCGCGATCAGCTCTTCTGGGGCGGGCAGCCCTTCGGCGGCAAAGGCCGTGAGCACGTCACGCAGTGCCGCCACGCCGAGCACGCGGGAGGCGATCTGCTCGCTGCACTCGTACGGGTAATTGACCAGATAGAGTACGGCGTCGGTCAGCGCCTGCAGCGCGGTGCTGCTGGTGCTGATCTCCAGCCCGCCGTACTGCGGGAAGACCGCTTCGGGCGCGGCGATGGGCTGGGCCACCGCCCCTTCGTCCAGCACGCCGTAGACGGCAAACGCTTCGCTCGTCGCCGGCGTGTAGACCGGCAGCGAAAGCGTCGCCGCGTCGGCATAGACGCCGGAGACCGCCGCGATCTGCAGCCGCGCTGTGCCCGCGCTCTCGGCCGCGGCGGGGAAGCGCACCTCCACCCGGTCGTTGGCCGGCACAGTCACGCGCCGCCCGTTGCCTTCCGGCAGGCTCAGGTTCGTCGCCTGCACGACGACGTCCACGGTCATCTCTTCGCCAGTGCCGTTCTGCACGACGACGGGCAGGCCAAACTCGTCGCCGAAGTTGAGGAAGCGCGGCGCCGAGGGCCGGACCATCAGCGGCAGCCGCGCCGTCAGATTCGACTCGCCGGTGCCGTAGAGCTTGCCACCCGCCACGGCGACGGCCATCACCCGGTAGCGGGTCAGGTTGTCGGGCAGGCTGACTTCCACGGTCGCCTCCCCACCGCTGCCGGTAACGACCTCAGGCGCAAAGACGGCCAGCGGGTTGAAGTCGGTGCGGATCTGGATGGGCTCGGCAGCTTCGTCCAGCCCGTCATTCGCCAGCCCCGGCGTCATCGTCGCCATGGGCGCCGCCGGTTCCGCCGCCGGCGCCTCTACGCCTGCAGCCATGTCCATCTCCGCCTCTTCGGCTACTGCTTCGGTAATAACACGCTCCGCTTCCACGCTCACCTCGACGGCCAGCTCCTCGGGGTTGGCAAGCACGACGGTTGCCCGGCCGTACTGTGTGTTCAGACGCGGCCAGCGCTGCGGGTAGAAGATGCTCAGCGGATCGGCCAGCTCGTAGCCGGTCAGCGCCAGAATAGCCTCGTCCACCACGACCACGGCGACCTCGGCCCCTACGACGGGCTCGCCGCGAGCGTCGCGCACGACCACGTCGATGGCCGTCGCACCGCCCGGCTCCAGCTCGGCGAGCTGCGGCGTCACGCTGACGTCCAGCTCCCGGCTGAGCGGCGGGACGTTGAGCTGCAGCGAGCCGGTGCCATAGGCGGGCCTCGGCGGCGCGCCTTCGATAGGCTGCCCGGCAACGTCGGTGCGCGACACGGCGCCGACCAGCTCGACCTGTACCTGCAGGTTGGGGATGTGCGCCTCCTCGATAGGCACGCGCAGGGTCGCCGTGCCGTCGGTTACGGCGAACGTCTCGCTATATAGCATCCCGCCCCGGCTGACTACCATCAGCCCTTCGGCCGGGCTGAACGGCGCCTGCACCAGAATCTCGGCCACGTCGCCCGGCGCGTATTCCTCGCGGTCGGGGATAAGCGTGACCTGCTCCTCTTCCACGCGGCGCGACGGCGGGCGATTGCCGCCGCTGACCCAGCGCGTCATCTGGCTCTGGTGGACGCGCCCCGCGTCGTCCTCCACGCTAGCGGTGATGCGGTAGGTGCCGCCCTGTTCCGGCGTGAACGTGCAGCTTACCGGCTCCATCGTGGACGTGACGGTGCACGTTTCAGCATCGACCACTTCCTCGCTCCAGCCGCCGCTGCGATAGCGCCAGTCCAGCCGCGCCGCTTCCACCGTGATCGTCCGGCCGGCCACGGCGTTGCCGTCGATGTCGGCGACGATCAGCTCGATCTCCAGCGGCTCGCCCTGGCGCACGAAAGTGCGCTCGCCGCGCATGCCCACGTAGAGCGTGCCGGGATGGACGAGCAGCGTCGTCG
>JAAYYY010000448.1 GCA_012515125.1 Chloroflexota bacterium | reverse complement strand
GCGGGTAGGGTGCCCAGTTCGCTGAAGCCGGCGATCTCGTCCGGCGGGGGCACCGCGGTTGGCACGCGAGTGGGGAACTCACCGCCAATGCGCCAGCAGGCTACCGAAAAGAGAACAACAGCGCCGACAACCACCTGCAGGACGGAGATGACAATGGTGCGGCAGGAGACGGGTTTACGATACATCCCTCAATCCCGGCCCAACTTCCTTTCGAGGCGGTGGCGGCGGTGCTCCAGCTCCGACCGCAGCGACGACTGGCTACCCGCCAGCAACGACAGCGCCTGCTCCGTCCACATGTGAGCGGCGGCCGGATCGTTGCCGTGCCACTCGTAATACTTGGCCAGCTCGACATGGGCAGTCACGTCGTCGAAGCTGGTACAGGCCAGCTGCTGCCAGACCGTCACCGCTTCGTGGCGCCGGCCCACGCGCTTGAGGAGCTGCCCAAGCTGAATCAATCCCTGCTGATAGAAAGGTGTGGGCAGCTCGGGCACGACTGCCAGCCGCAGGACCTGCTCCGCCTCGGCGAAGCGGCCCAGATGGACCAGCCAGCGACCCAGAGCCAGGAGGTCTATCGGGTGATCGCCGGGATCGGGAGCGGCTACCTGGCGGACAATGCGCGCCGCCAGCGTGACCATAGAGAGCAGGTCGATGCGGTTGTGGTAGAAGACCCGCGCCATCTCCCGCCCGTCGCCCGTCAGCAGATACTGGTTATACAGCGACGGAATCAGCCAGCCGGGCACGTCCTCCTGCGAGCGTTGTAACCCCAGCAACGAACGTTCCAGCGCCGAGAGGGCGCAGGAGTCCAGCCGCAGGCGCCACAGGCGACGCGCGGGTAGCAGCAAATCCATGTGCGGCCGGTCGCGCAGATCGCTGAGCATCCGGTTGAGCAGAAAGCGCCCGTCGAGCAGGGGCAGATCAAAGGAGCGCCCGTTGAAGGTGATCAACGCCGGGCGCTGGGCCAGCAGCTCGTCGAGCAGATAGAGCATGGCCGGCTCGTCGCCGTGATCGCGGAGGAAGTACTGGCGCGTGACGAAGGCGTCGCCCTCGAAGAACGCCACGCCGACCATAAAGGCCAGCGTGCCCGCCCCGGCAAGGCCCGTTGTCTCGGTGTCGAGAAAGAGAAACTCGCGGAAGTCGAGCGATTCCAGACGCGGCTCGGCGCAGAAGGTCGCCGCGTAGCCCGGCTGCTGCTGGAGAAGGCTATCCAGCCGGTCGCTGCCGTGCTGGTGGTGCAGCGGGTAGACGCGATCCAGGACGAAGCAGGCGCCTTCCGGCGTCTCGGCGAGGGTCAGCCCCGGCAGCAGTGCGGGCAACGGTTGCGGCTCGCCGTCATCGGGCGCACGCGGTGGCGTGACAACCGATTGACCTGCGGTGGAAGGATGGCTAACTGGCTTGAGATGGCGCGTCCCTCTTACTACGCCCAGCCGGCGCAAGCGCGCCAATGCCTCCTGGTTCATATGTTCGATTGTAAACAGAAGCGCGTGGAGTGACAAGGATTATTGGGTTATACTTCAGCAATCATGATTGTGCCTGGTCTGCTCTTGCTCTTCAGCCTGATCTTTGCTGCGAACGTCGTCCAGGGGCAACAGGACTCACGTCTCCGGCGGATCTTCAACTGGCTTCTCGTGCTGTTCAATTTACCGGCATTTTTCGCCGGCATCTCCTTTCTGCTGGTATCGCCCGACCAGCTGGCCGAGGCCGGGCTGAGTGATGGCTTCACCGAGCCGAAAACGGCCGGGCTGGTCCTGCTGCTGACGGCGGTCTGGGGGCTGCTGGTCACCCTGCCAGAGTTACGGCGCTGGTTCGCCCACTGGATGCCGATCGATCCTGAAGCGCCTGTGCACACGCTCGCCCTCATGTTGAGCGGCTATCTGGCAGCGAACGGCCTGCTCCCTCTCAGCCAGGGCGGGCTGGAAGGACTGCTGGAAACGGCCGAAGCCACGTCGTCCCTGGAAGTAGCTGCCGGCGAGCTGCTGTTGCTGGCGGTGGCGCTGGCAGGTGTGGGCCTGTTTGTGCGCCGCGACCTGTGGAAGGCGGTAGACCGGCTTGGCCTCGAACGACCCACTCTGAGGCAGATCGGGCGCGGCCTGCGCTGGCTCCCCGTCCTGCTCGTGCTCATGCTAGTCGCCAATTTCTTTTTGGCCCAGGCCGATCCGCAACAGGCGGAGGTCATGGAAGAGCTGAACGATCTGCTGCTGGGGGAGATTGACAGCGTAGGCGACTGGCTGCTGCTGGCGGTCGCTGCCGGCATCGGTGAAGAAATCCTCTTCCGTGGCGCGCTGCAGCCGGTGTTGGGCATCTGGGTAACCTCTCTGCTCTTCGCTATCGTCCACACCCAGTATGGGCTTTCTGTCGCTACCGTGCTGATCTTTATCGTCGGCTACGTCCTGGGCATCATCCGCCGGCGGCAGAACACGACGGTCGCCATCCTGCTCCATGCCGCCTACAACTTTTTGCTCGGGCTGGGAGCGTTGCTGGCGCCTATGCTGGAGGAAGCGGCCGCCTGGCTGCCGTGGTGGTAAGCGTGCGCCCGCCGTCCGGCCCTGCGCCGGCTTGCTTTGCCCAGGGTGAGAAGGGTTGCGCCGGGCAACGTCCTTTGCTAGAATCGGCTCTATTCGGGGCATGGCGCAGCTTGGTAGCGCGCTTCAATGGGGTTGAAGAGGTCGTCGGTTCGAATCCGGCTGCCCCGACAGACCTGTCGATACAGGATGCAAACGCCGCGCTCATGTCGCGGCGTTTTGCGTCCTGACGTGAGGAGAGACCATGCACCGGCGCCTGAACTTGCTGGCGAATATCGTTATCCTCTTCTTCTTTCTGGCCGGCAATGTCTTGACCATCCTCTCGCTCGCCGCCGAAATCTTCGGGCTCGACCTGACGCCCGGCTTCGGCATGATCCAGATGGCCCAGCTGCTGGTGGGCATTACCATGCTCACACTCGCCGGCTTCCTGCACCTGTTCCGGCTGCGCCCCCGCGACACCCCCCGCTCGCTGCAGGCAGATATCGGCATCCGCCTGGCGGCAACGGGGCTCGTCTTTGCCTACGTCGCCGGCCTTGCCGATCTGTTAGGTGTGGGTACGCACGTCAGACCCAACTTTGAGCGCCCCTTCGTCGGCCCGCTGCAGCTCGGCGGGCTGGCCCTGGGCATCTTCTCTATCGTCGCCGGTATGCTCCTGTTCCACACGAGCCGGGGCGTGCGCGAGAGTTCGGCGCTGAAATTTCTTCTCGACCGCCGCGAGCAGGCGGAAAACCCGCCGGACGTCTCTGAAGTGGTCGCATTGGGCACAGGCGGCGAGGAGCCGGAGGAACGACAGATCGTCGCGAAAGGCTAGAGCGGGCGAGCGGTTGGGCCGGGAGTGCCAGTGGGTTGCTACCGAAGACCCGATAGCTGAAAGGGCCGGTTGAGCAGCGTAAAGATTGCTTCGGCGCCCGCTGGGCGCTGGAAAGAGAGTGTAAAAGGCACTGTTTGTCCGGGCGGTACGACCCAGGGAAAGGCCGGGTTGGTCGCCAGGATGAGGTGCACCGTCCCGTTGGCCGTCAGGGTGACATCCGTCTCGTTGACCAGCAGCGGCTGGGAGCCGTTGTTCGTCACCTGTCCGAGCAGCGTGATGGTAGTGCCATCATCGGAGACCTGGGCGTCCTGTAGGGCAACGGCTGCTGACTCGGCTGCTTCCTCTCCCGCACCGGCAAAGGGCAGCGTGACCTGTACCTGGCCCGTACCGCCCTCCCGTCCAATAAGCAGGCTGACGGTGGGACTGGTCAGGCCGCTGGGCAGCTGGTAGGCCAGGCTTGCCAGACGGCTCTCTCCGGGCGCGACCGCACCGGTCGGCGGGGGGTTGTTGCCCAGATTACTGCCCTGTGGGTTCAGCGCGTACTGGTTCCCCAGGTCGTCGCGCAGGACAAAACGTAGCTGGCTCAGATCCAGCGCTTCTGTCCCGACGTTTTCAAGCTGCAGATCGACGAGGTAGAAGATGAAACCGGCCGGCGCCTCCGGGCGGTCGTAGAGGCTGGTAGCGCCGGTGACGGTCAGGCGCAGATTGTCCAGCTGGGCGACCTCCCCCAGCTCCACCTGATTGCCCCCAGACGGGGGAGCAACGCTTCCGGCGGTCGTATCCACCACGTAGTCGCCGCGCACCAGCAGCCGTTCGTCGCCCGCCGCGTTGAGCAGCACGATTGTTATGCCCGGCAGGTTCTGGGCAAAGAGATCGCTGCGGCTGGTAGGCACGAACTCCCGGCTGGTAACGGCGAAGGTGTGCTGCGTGCCGTCGCGCAGGGTCAGAACGATCTCGGAGCCTGGCGCGAGGCTTTCCAGCATTTCCTCGTTCTCATCGCTTCCCGCCAGCCCCAGCACATAGTTGATCAGCGTGCCGTAAACCCAGGCAGCGGTCTGGTTATCTCCCACCTCCGGGCTCCAGCCGCCGTCGGCAGCCACGGGCTCCGGGCGAATGGAAAAGGTCTGCGTGCCAATGATCAGCGTGGACGGCGCGTTTAGCGTCAGGCTGATGGGCGTGCCGCCGGCCAGCCCGCCGACGATGACTTCTGTCGTGGCCGAGACTGCAGCGGTGGGAAAGGGGGTCGGATCGCTCCCGTCCACAACGTCGAGACCGTCGCGGTCACGGAGCAGCAGGACGGCAAAGACAAGCAGAAGACACAGGCCAACCAGGATAGCCCCCACGGCGACGAGCAGCGGCGTGCGCCCGGCTGCCAGCTCGCGAAAGCGTGGTGAACCGCTGGGAGGAAGTGGCGTCATGATATCTCCTGGTTCCTGCGTCCCTGCGGCTGCTTGCTCAGGGAATCGTACCCGGTAAGGGTCGCGGCGCGATGCGGAGCTGGATAGCCGCGCTCTCGTCGGCGACGATCTGGCTGAAGTTCAGATAGGGAACGACCAGACGGACAGGCCCCGTGGTGGTCAGGGGACCGAAGCGCACCCTGCCGTCTCCATTGGTGAAGCCAAGAGAAAGCAACTGCCCGGAAGCGTTATCGTAGACCGCCACGGCCACGTCCATGACCCCTTCAGTCGATTCTGGCGTGAAGTTGTTGTTCAGGTCGTAGTAGACCGTGATCTCCAGGTTAATCTGCTGGACAGGTGGCCCGGCCGGGGTCGCCGTGGGTAGAGGCTGGATGACGACAACAGGACGCGGCGTAGGCGATGGGGTCACAGCCACCTCGCCGGGAGCCAGCGTTGGCGTGGCCGCCAGGGTCGGGGTGGGGAAAGTGCCGCCGCCCTTGTCGCCCGCGCCGCCGCCGCCGGTAGCCGGACGTGTCGGCGTCGGGCTGGGCGTAGGCGGCGCCGACTGGGTACACATCATCGTGTAGGTATATAACGGGGAAAGGGCATATTCGGGCTCCAGGTTCGGCCCAGGCCCCACCAGCGCGTAGAGCCAGCCGGTGTAATTCGTCAGGACGCCGACCCGGCTGCCAAGATTGCCAGCCAGCCTGTCGATATCGTCGTTGCCCCCGACGCCGCACTCCTCTCCCGGACAGGTATAGAGGATCATGTTGGTGTCGTTGAGCGTGGAGAGGTTGCTCGTCTCGCAGGTATAGTACAGCCCCTCCTTGACCCAGATGCGGTAGAAATCATTGTCTTCGCCTGTCCCTACCGGCGGCACAAAGTCGGCCGAGTGGGCAACGTCGAGCTGTAGCGCGCAGGCCGTCTGGAAGGTGCCGTTGGGCTCACAATCGTCCACGCTGGCAACCCGCGTCGGCGTCGCCGTGCCGAGGACTTCCGTCACGCCGGCGCTGTAGGTCTGATCCACGGGATCAGTCGGATCGCGGTTGACGACGCTGAAGAAGTAGAAGCCGGTCTGCCCGGCAGAGAACGTCACCTGAGAAGCGCGGGAAAGTGGCTCGGCGTCGTCGTTCGTGCCGATGACGTTACCATTCGTGTCGTAAACGGTCAGGTACGTATCGAGTCCGGGATCAAGCGCGCTGGTGGAGACTTCGTACACCGAGCCAGACTTGGCATGGAAGCGGAAATAGTCGATGTCGCCAGCCGGCCACAGCGTAATCGCCGACAGGACCTGGCCGGATGATAGGGTATACGCCGTCTGCAGGGTGTTATTCGGCTCGTACTGGTCCACGTAAATGGGCGTGGCAACAGGCGTGCGGGTCGGCGTCGGCGTCCGTGTGGCGGCAATTACGGTAATTGTATAGGTCTGCCGGGTAAAGCCGTCTGCGTTAGCCGCCTCGATCACCACGGCAAACGTGCCCGCTGTGGTCGGCGTCCACGTCACCAGCGCCGAGCTGCTCGTCAGGGGATCAATCTCCATGCCGCTGGGCGCCGTAACCAGCGTCCAGGTGATCACGGTTGTCGAGGCGACGACGTTATAGCGGTATTCACTGCCGACACTCCCGGTGGTAGGAGGAGAGGACGTGATCGTGGGGGAGACAGCCGGCGCCGCATAGAGCGAGAGACCGGCGACGTCCGGCGTACCCGCGGGCAAGACCGGCGCCGCTGCAACCGCACGCGGGACGGACAGCGCTGCTGCCGCCTCAGAGCCAGCCTGGGCGCTCGATGCGCCAAGCAGCGCCACAAAAAAGGCGATGGCTGGCACCGAAATGAGGATGAGGCCAAAGATAAAGCGGGTCAGGCGGCCAACGGTATTTCTGTTCATATCCCACATCGCACGCGTCTGGAACCGTGGTTGCGCGGGCAATACGACCATGGGCTCCGCGCCAGCGGGCGTCCACTGCTCGTGCATTATAGAGATTGTAATGGAACAGGGCAAATCACAGGCGCCGCCGGTACCAGGGCTGCGGGTGGGGCTCGCCTTGGGAGAATAAAAAAGTAGCCAGGCGCACTTTTCAGTGTGCCTGGCTACGCCTGTAAAACGGTAAGTTGATTAGCTGCCGCCGTTCTGCTTTAGCTCTTCGTCGGCAGGCTTCTCGACTTCGTGAGGGTTGAGCACTTCGTCTACCAGGCCATAGTCCTTGGCCTGCAGCGCGCTCATGTAGATGTCACGGTCGGTATCCTCTTCGATGCGCTCCACCGGTTGGCCTGTGTGCTTGCTGAGAATCTGGTTCAGCGTCGTGCGCAGCCGCAGAATCTCCTGCGCCTGGATGGCAATATCCGTCGCCTGACCCTGTGCGCCGCCGAGAGGCTGGTGCATATGGATCGTCGCGTTGGGCAGAGCGTAGCGCATCCCCTTAGTGCCCGCCGTCAGCAGCACGGTGCCGAAGCTGGCAGTGAAACCCACGGCCACCGTGGAGACCGGGCATTCCACCTGCTGCATCGTGTCGTAGATGGCCATTCCGGCGTAGACCTGCCCGCCAGGGCTGTTGATGTACATGCGGATGGGTTTGCTCGGGTCTTCCCGCGCCAGGAACAGAAGCTGGGCCACCGTCAGATTGGCGATCTGGTCGTTGATGGGCGTACCCAGCATAATGATACGATTTTTCAGTAAGAGCGAGTAAATGTCATAGGCACGCTCGCCCCGGCCGGTAGTCTCGATGACCATTGGCACCAGGGAAGCTGGTAAATCCTTAAACATGCACGTCTCCTTTGTTTGTCCTATCAGCCAGCGTCGCCAGACTGTTCGGCGAGCGCTGCTGGTCAAACCTACTCTTCTTCTTCGAGCTGTGCGGCGGCGGTTGCAGCCGCCTCAAGCTCGGCCAGATCGGGGGCGTTGCCCGTCACAATGGCCTCAATGCGGTCGTAAAGCTTGTTCATTAATAGCTCGTTGCTGAGCATCGACCACCCCTCGCCCTTCTGGAAGTAATCGCGAATCTGCTGCTGGATTTCCGTCTGGCCTTCGCCGCTCAGCGAGGCAAGGCGCTCCTCGATGGAGTCGTCCACTTCCTGCGCGCTGACGCCAACGTATTCGCGCTGGATGAGCTGTCCCAGGACGAGCATCCGGCGCACGCGCGCTTCGGCCTCTTCGCGTGCCTCTTCACGCAGCGCTTCTTCTGTCTTGTTCTGCAGCCGCAGGTAATCCTCCCAGCGCCAACCGGCGCGCGTCACCTGGCTCTTCATCGACTCAATACCCCGGTCTAGCTCCTGTTCGACCAATGCCGGCGGGTAGACGATTTCGGAACCGGCCATGATATCTTCCAGCACATCGTCAAAGAGCTTGTTGCGCGCTTCCTGTCTGGCCTGTTCCTCAAGATCCTTACGTACGGCCTCGCGTAGCTCGGCGAGATTCTCGTAATCTCCTTCTGACCGGGCCAGCTCGTCGTCGAGCGGCGGCAGGAAGCGGCTCTTCACGTCCAGAATCGTGACGGCAAACTGCGCCTCCTTGCCCGCCAGACTGGTGCCGCTGGATTCTTCTTCGTCGTCCTCAGGAAGGTAGGGCGCCTCCTCGGGGAAGGTGATCGTGAACTCGGCCTGGTCGCCGACCTCCATGCCGATCAGATTGGCGACGAATTCGGTGCCCGGGAAAGTCCGTTCCGGGTTGGCGAGCAGGTCAACACGCTCTTCGTCGAAGATGACCTCAACCGTGTCCCCTTCGACCACTTCGCCCGTCCCGCTGAGTGTGACCAGGTCGCCTTCCATCACCGGGCGCGCGACCGGCTCGACCACCTCGTGATGCTCGCGGATGTGCTCCAGCGCCTCGTCCACGGCTTCCTCCGTCACTTCCACAGGCGTGACGTCGCGCCGGATACTGCGATAGTCGTTTAGCTCTACTTTCGGCTGGAGGGGAATGACAAAGTCGAGGACCAGGGGAGCCATCTGTAGATTGTCCAGGCTGGGCTGGGCAGCGGGCGTTTCTTCAATCTGCTCCAGCATCTCGACGTAGACATCGTCGAGCAGGGCTTCGACAGCCTCGGCGCGCAGGGCGTCGTAACCAACACGCTGCACGAGCACCTGGTAAGGCACCTTGCCCTTGCGAAAGCCTGGAATCTGCATGCCGCGGGCAATCTCGCGCGCCGTCGCCTGCATCTGCTTCTCGACACGCTCCTCGGGGACCTCAACCGTTACTTTGAGCTGTCTCTGTTCGTCTTCAGTTTTGTGAATGGTCAGCGTCACTGGAAAACAACCTCTTTCTGTTCAAGTTTGTAAGGATAACGCGCTTCTGTTGGAATCATGTCAGCGCCGGGCGGCAAAAAGAGAGCGTTGCCGGTGCAACGCCCTCGGATGGCAATCTTCACATGGGGAAGGCGGGACTCGAACCCGCACGCCTTGCGGCACATGATCCTAAGTCATGCTCGTCTGCCAGTTCCGACACTTCCCCAAGCAGAGGGTAATTGTACCATTTTCTGGACGTTTAGCCAATCGCCTGCAGCGGGCCAATCCAGGCCCGCGCCGCCAATTAGAGCGATTCAAATCTGCGTCTTAGCGAGGCCTAATTGCTGGGTGCGATACTTCTAGTTGGATTATCATTGGTGCGGCCTTTGCCCTCCAGCCAAGCAATAGGAGGGGAGATCGTGAGAGTGAACGATTGAAGCGAAATACCATCATTGCAGTTGTCCTTGCCCTGCTGCTTTTTGCCGCCGGTTTTGCCGTCGGGCGCATCTTCACCACGCGGGAGCTGGCAGTCAGAGCGCCGGTCACGCAGGCCGTCGTGCCCAGCACGCTGCCCGAGGGGGCCAAATTGCCGACGATTGATGTGACCGGAGCGGATATTGAAGGGCTTCCGCGCTATCCGGGATCGGTCCGGGTTGAATACCAGCGTCTGATCGTCGGCGATTTTCTGGAAACAGAAGTTGAATACGTCCTCCCGGGTGAGCTAGACTCGGTTCACGAGTTCTACCGGCAAGTTTTCGCAGACGAAGGCTGGGTGGTCGCTGACATCGGCATCTATCAGGGCGAATGGACGTTTTTCGTCGTTTCCGGCGAACGGGAAGCGCGTGTGGAGCTGGAAGCGCGCCAGTCGCTCATCGAGATAGAAATCGAGCTGAGCGAACCGCTGGAGGAGGCCGACGCCGGAACTTGAGCCGGCTAATCCGGCGGTGGCTCGAAACGATAACCGGCGCCGCGGACGGTCTGGATCAGCGAAGGTTGCCCCGGACTGTCGACCTTGTTACGCAGGTAAAGCACGTAGACGTCGACGACGTTGGATTCTGGATCGAAGTCGTATTCCCAGACGGCGGATAAGATTTGCGGGCGCGAGAGGACCTGATGGGGATGGCGCATAAAGTATTCGAGCAGCGCAAACTCTCGCCGGGACAGCTCGATGAGCGTGTCGTCGCGCCAGGCGCGTTGGGCAAGCAGGTCCAGACGCACGTTCCCGGCGACGATCTGCGACGACTCTGGTTGATCCAGGCGGCGTGTGACCGCACGAATACGGGCAAGCAGCTCTTCGAAGGCGAACGGTTTTGTCAGGTAATCGTCGGCGCCGGCGTTGAGAGCGTCTACCTTGTTCTTGATGTCGTCTCGCGCCGTGAGCATCAGCACCGGCAGGCGGGGCCGCGATGAACGAATCCGCTCCAGAACCTGGTGTCCATTCAGTCCGGGCAAGGCTATATCCAGAATGACCAGATCCAATGTCTCGTCCTCGGCGAGCACGAGGCCATCCTCGCCTGTATCGGCAATGACGATCTGGTGCCCGTGGGCGCGCAGCCCCCGTTCCAGGATCCGCGAGATGGCCGCTTCGTCTTCGACAATCAAGATCCTCATAAAACTGAGTATAATACCGGACTGGTTAAAGACAAACGACAGACCAACCGGTTGCGAGGCCTGATAGATGATGACGTGGTTCAGACAATGGCGATCTAGTCCGGCGTGGCTCGAAAGTGTAGCCCTGGGCGGCATTATGGTGATTATTACGGCGGCCGGTCTGGTCGGCCTGGCGATTAATGACCAGGTCGGGCGCATCACCGAAGAGGCGCTGTCCTATGATATCGAGCTGGAAAACCGCAGCGACGATCTCCGCGTCGCCGTGCTCGACATGCGCCATTTCCACCGCAACATTACGTTCGTCGGCCCAACGCGCCGCGGGCTAGTCGATTTTGAGACCGCCTATCGCAACCTGACTATACAGATCAATTATCTCGACGAGCTGGGGATTACCGACCCCAATGTCTATACTCCTGGCGAGCTGCGGGAGATCGCCGAGCGTTACTACAGCACTTTCCGGCCGGCCATCGACATCTTCGACGACAACCGCGGGGTGTTTGATCTGGCCAGCGACGAGGCGCTGCTGCAGATTGCCGAGCTTCAGGGCGCTGCGCTGGAGATCGACCAGCTCGGCGAGCAGCGGGCGGCCGACGCGCTGCGCCGGGTAGACACCGCCGGCAACGGGGCACGGGCGGCGCTCCTCACTGTCCTCGCCGGACTCGTGCTTGCCGGAGCCGGCCTTGCCTATCTGATTGTTCAGAATACACGGGAGAAGCAGCAGGCAGCCAGGCAGCTGGAGCGGGCGCTAGAGTCCAAGAATGCCTTTATCGCCGACGCGTCACACGAGCTGCGGACGCCGTTGACCGTTTTGCGCGCCAACGCCGAGGTCGGGCTGAGCCTGGACAGATCCTGCGTGCATACTGAGCTTCTGGAGGAAATCGTTCAGGAGTCGGTGCGGATGACGGCCATCGTAGAGGATCTGCTCTTCCTGGCCCGGTCAGACGCCGACGCAGTGCCCCTTGAACGCGAATGGATCAGCCTCGGACCCTTCTTCGCCGAGCTGGCCGAGCGGGCCGGCACGCTGGCCCGCGAGTATGGCTCTGCGCTCAAGCAGGAGCTGGATGCCACCGGTAGGCTGTGGATTGATGGGAAGCGGATCGAGCAGGTTGTCTTAATTCTGGTGGACAATGCCGCCAAGTACGGCGCGTCGGGCACGCCGATCCTACTCCATTCGCGCATACAGGCAGACAGGCTGCTGGTCGAAGTCCGCGACAGTGGTCCCGGCATTCCCGCGCCGGATTTGCCCATGCTGTTCGACCGCTTCTATCGCGTGGACAAGGCGCGCTCGCGTAAGCAGGGCGGCACCGGGCTTGGCCTAGCCATTGCCAGGAGCATCGTCGAGGGCCACGGGGGTGTCATCGAAGCCGAAAGCGCGACGGGCATAGGAACGACCATGCGCTTCACGCTGCCGCTTAATCACCAGGATCAACCAGGGGGGCGGCAGCCGTTCCGGCCTTAACCCCGGCCTCAGCCGCCGTGCTCACCACATTGAGCTGCACTGCGCCGATTTCGGTGCGGATATATTCAAGCTGAGCGTAGATCATCGTGATCACGCCGAGCATCTCCATCCACTCTTCCAGCGTACCAACGGCCGAGAATTGCAGGCTGGTGCCGTCGTTGTGAAACCAGAGATTGGCGCTGATGGACTCGACGACCAGCGCGCCGCCGACATAGAGCACTGCGGCGAGGATAAACAGGTTGCGAATCCGTGGCGGCAGGCGCTTTACGAATGGCAGGTAGACCAGGCCGACGACCAGCACGGCGGCAAGGCCGACGACAACCCAGCCGAAGTAGAAGTAGCCCGTCAGCTCTAGCTGCTCCTGCAGGATGGGCGTCAGCTTCTCGTGGATGGTGCTGGCTTCGTCCATGGAGATATAGGTGAAGATAGCGGTCAGACCGGCCCACCCTAGCCAGGACTGCCCATGGGAGCGCCGGGACAGGGTGATGATGAGAAGCAGAAGGGCAAGCCCGAGCAACAGCGCCGCGCTGTACCAGGTGGGGATGTTCGCTTCGCGGTTGATGTTCGCCAGCTCCCCGTACTGGTAAAGCCAGTAGCTGTTCGTATCGCCCAGCCGGTATTGTATAGTCCTCAGGACAATGCTCTGTATCGCCAGAAAGGTAGCGATTCCGGCGAGAATCAGGGCGATAGGCCGGGCGCGGAGATTAATCATCGTCTTCTTCATGGTCACACCTCTCGTGAAGCATGTAGTCGGGCGAGACCGGCGGTTTACGCGCCGGTCTCGCCCGCTACGCTTTCTGGTTAGCTACCGCTCCTGCTACCGCTGCTGCTACCGCTCCAGCTACCGCTGCTGCTGCTGCCGTCACCACCGGCCGGAGGGGGAGGCGGGGGCGGCGCAACCTGCCCGCTGCTGCTGCTGCTCCAGCTGGAGCCCGTGCCGCCGCTTGGGCCTACCACATCGCTCGTGCTCGCGCCGCTATTAGCCCGGCCGCCGCCGAACTCGCCGCTGCAGCGCGTGCGCCACTCAGTAGCCGCCGCCCAGCCGGGCGGTGCGTCGGCGCATCGCCCTGAGTCGCGCCACACCCGGCCGTCGTCGCTGGCATAGATCGCGTTGCTCAGAAAACCCAGCTGCGTATTGTGCACGGCGACATATCGGTCATCGTCGATATCGTCGTCAATCGCGTCGTCGAACAGCTCGTCGAGCCGGTCGTCGTCGACCTCACCGCCCACGCGGAGCAAGTCGCCGACCTGCAGCCCGCGCAGGCGCGGATCGTCGTCCAGCTCGAGGTCTAGGCCGTGAATACGCACGCGGCTGCCGCTGATTACCTCTACCGGCCCTTCAATCACAAAGGGGATGGAGCTGACCGGGACTGCTGTCGGTGCGGTAGGCGGCTGCAACACCCAGACGTACTCGGCGGCAATGGCGCCCCCCTCGGCCTGCCGGCCCTGGACCTGTACCGTCGCACCTTCGGCGATGGCCCCCTGGAAGGTAGCGGCACTGGTGTCGACGGACAGCCCGTTTACACGCAGCGTGGCGCCGTCAAATGACTGCACCGCGCCGATAACCTGGACGGCCTGCGATTGATCGTCGTCGGCGCTGTCGGCCACGGCGACCACAGAATCGAACGTGGGCGCCGACGCCAGATCGACTTGTTCCGCAGCGCCCGGCGCGCAGCCGGCCAGCAACAGAACAGCCACCACCAGGGCGAAAATCGGACCCACGGTTCGTATCGTCTTCAATGTCGGTTTCATTTGCATCCTCCTCTACAGAATGTCCGTACGCGTTATCTATAAAGGAGTGTAACGGCCGGCAGTTAGGGAACATTAAAGTGAAGATTAGATATTCTCAAATCTGTGCTTCATCGAAACGGCCGCCCTCGCCGTTTTGCTATCCCCGGCTGTCTGACTATAGTAGCTGTTGAGGTAGCTCACTATGAAACTGGTAGCCGACGCCATTGTCACCAACGAGTGGAACGAAACGCTGCTCATACGCCGCGACGACACGCGCACCTGGGCGCAGCCCGGCGGCGCAGTGGATGCGGGTGAGCTGCCAGATGCCGCCGTCGTGCGCGAGGTGGAAGAAGAGACGGGCGTGAAGGTTTATCCTGTCCGGCTCGTCGGCCTCACGTTCTCGCCGAACCGCCGTGATGACCAGCTCGTCTTCACCTTTCGCTGCATCCAACGGGGCGGCGAAATCGGGCGCAGTGTGGAGTCAACGGAGGTGGCCTTTCTTCCCGTTGCCCGGCTCCCCTCCCCGATACTCGTACCGCACCGGCAGCGGCTGGAGCTGGGGCTGCGCCACGCCGGCGGCCCGCCACAGTGGCGCACCTACCGCTTCCCGTGGTACCTGCGCCTGGGCCGCCCGCTGCTCAATCTCTATCTGAACGCCCGCAACCGGGTTACCGGCCGCACGTACCATCCGCCAGTCGAGTGGCAAAGCGCCGCCTTTGCCGTCATCCGTGATGAGCTGGGCCGGGTGCTGTGGGTGCGTGGAACGAAGCCCGGCGTCTGGAAGCTGCCCGGTGGCGCCGGCCTGCCCCACGAAGCGCCCTGGGACACGGTCCGGCGAGTAGCGGGGGTAGAGACCGGGCAGGAGGTGGCGCCTTACGATCTGGCTTGTGTTTATGTCAAATCCGGGAATGATATCGTCTTTGTATTCCCAGCCCGGATCGAGGGGAGCAAGAAAGCGATGCCGGAAAGCGACAGCCGCTTTGCCTTCTTTGCTCCCGGCGAGGAACCGGTCACGGCGCTCCCTCAGCACGCCCGCCGCGTCGCCGACGCGCTGGGACCGGACGAAGTCACCCTATTCCGCCGGCAGAGCAGCGCCGGCGATGAGGCACCCGAGACGAGCGAGCAGGCAGAGTGGCCGCGCTGGCGTTAAGGGCCGGCGCAGGCTTCCATTCCCGCACTATCTGGCAGACGGCGACTCAGGCGCCTTCTTCCACGCGCTGACCGGCGATCTGCGGATAACCACTGGTGATGTAGGTCTCGAGGTGGTGAATGGTGTTCGCCTGCTGCGAGATGACGCTCTTGACGACGTCGCCGATGGAGATGACGCCGATAACCTGCTCCCCTTCGAGAACCGGTAGATGGCGGATGCGATGCTCAGTCATCAGCGCCATACAATCCTCGACACTCTGGTCTGGGCGCACGTAGATGACGCGATCGGTCATCCCCTCGCGGACGGGCGTCGTGCGCGACGACTTGCCTTTCAGGACTACCTTGCGCGCGTAGTCGCGCTCGGAGAAGATGCCGACCAGCCGATCATCCTCCATGACCAGAACGGCGCCGATCCCCTTGTCCGCAAGAAGCTGCAGCGCCTCGTAGATTGTCGTCTCCGGCTGCACATACCAGACATCGTATCCCTTGCTCTCCAGAATCTGCCTGACGATAAACATGTGCTACCTCCTCTTCTACCCGGTTCTTGAACTCACGCCTGCAGGAAAGCCTCGATTTGTTGGGCGATGCCCAGCAGAACCTCGTCTTTATACCAGCGCCCGACGAGCTGCAGCCCCATCGGTAGATCGTCGATCGTGCCGGCCGGCAATGTCAGCGCAGGCAGACCGGCGTAGGTCCACGGCAGGTTCATGATCGGGTCGCCCGTGCGTTCCAGCCCGGCCGGCGCCGGACCCACAGCCGCCGGCGCCAGCCAGAGATCGACGCCGTGCCGGTCCATCTGCTCCTGAAGCTGGGCGCGGAGCTGTTCGCGCCCGGCCCGCGCCGCGTCGACCAGCTCCTCTGGTATCATCGCGCCCTTCGTCAGCAGGGCCGCCGTCTCCGCGCGATAATTATGGTCTTCGGCGGCAAACCAATGCCGGTGGACCTCCGCTGCTTCGGCGGCGACCAGGGAGCGATGCACCGTCTCCAGCGTGTCGATATCGTCAAAGACAGGCAGCGGAATGACCTCGTAGCCCTGTGCGCTCAGCCGCTCTACTATCTGGTTGAACCATTCCTGCGTGGCGGCGTCAGCCCGCCCCAGGTAAGGGTCGCTCGGCGCAGCAAAAACGGGCTGCGACGGCAGGACTGGCGCCTGCCAGTCGGCGCAGAATAGCGCCGCCACGCGGGCCATGCCGGCTGCACTGCGGGTAAAGAAGCCGGCGTGGTCGAGCGAGGGAGCCAGCGGGATGATGCCTTCCCTGGAGACGCGGTCGTAGCTGGGTTTGTAGCCGACCACGCCACAGAACGAGGCGGGGCGGATGATCGAGCCGATGGTCTGCGTGCCCAGGGCGAGTGGGCAGAGGCCGGCAGCCACGGCGGCCGCCGAACCGCTGCTGGAGCCGCCGGGCGTGTGCGCCGGGTTGTGCGGGTTGCGCGTCGGGCCCGGGGCAAAATAAGCGAACTCGGTGGTCACCGTCTTGCCCAAAATGAGCGCGCCGGCATTGCGCAGGGCGGTGACGACGGCGGCTTCCGGCCCCTGCAGCAGCTCCGGCGAGACCTGGCTCCCGGCGCGCGTCGTAAAGCCTTTCACGTGGAAGATGTCCTTCACGCCGACCGCGATGCCGAAGAGGGGAGGCCGGCTTTCCGGCGCCGGGTAGCGCTCGAGCAGCGTCGCGGCATCCCGGCGCAGGCGCGCAAAGCGATCGGGCTCGGGAACAAAGGCCTCGATGAGCGGCTCCACCTCCTGAAAACGAGCCTCCAGATGGTCCACGTAATCTGATATGGAAAGCTCGCCGGCTCGCAAGCCGGTAATGAGCTGCGTCAGTTCGATCATCAGTGTGGGGTCCTATGAGCTGTCGGGGTGTCGCCTGTCCTTCATTGGCGACGACACCCCTCCATTATTGTGCATGGGCCGAGCCACTGTCAAGGCAGGGAGTTCCCTGACGGCGGGCGCGGGCCGGGTCAGACCATTTCTTCGCGAGCGCGGGCGCTAAGGTAGTCCATGCTCCAGACCATGGCGACAATAGCCCAGGTAGCCATACCCGCAGCCGAAT
>JAAYYY010000447.1 GCA_012515125.1 Chloroflexota bacterium | reverse complement strand
TGCTCTCTGAGCGGCTTCACCAGCCGGGCGCGCAGCCGCACGTCGCCGCCTTCATCCTGCAGCCAGACGTCCATCGGCGAGGCAATGTTGCTGCGCAGGCCATGAATCGTCTGGGGCGTCTCGTCCAACAGGCTGACCAGCGCATTCATCACCTCGGCCGTTTTCCGGCCCGCGCCAAATGGCACCCATTTGAGGATGCTCTGGAACCAGTCGTTCAGTTTCTGCAGGAAACTGCCGGCGCTCTCGAGGGCTGCCTCCAATACCTGTTCGGCGGCGTCGTAGAAGGTCGCCAGCCGGGCCATATGGCTTTCCAGCCAGATGCGCCCATTCTGCAGCGACGGCAGGTGCTCGTCCAGCTCGTCCAGTGCGGCCCGCCCCGCGTCGATCCCTGCTTCCAGCCCCGGCAGGCCCTCGATCAGCCCGTCAATTACCTCGCCAACGGCGTCCAGACCGGTCTCCACAGTCGTGGACAGGTCAAGCTGCTCGAACTGCTCGTAGAGGGCAACCAGGCCGGCGAGCAGGCTAACCCGGTTGTTAACGCTCGCCAGCTCCGTCTGCAGAGCGGCGTTGGTCTCGTTCACGTCGCCGTTGGCCGTTTCCAACCCTTCCAGCCGGCGCAGGGCGGCGTCCAGCTCCGACTGGAGGCGCAAGTTTTCGGCCTGCGCTGCAGCCAGGCGCGCCAGCAAATCCGATGTCTCCGCGCCGGCCGGCGTCGCGGCGATGGCTGCCTGCACGGGGGGCAGAGGGGTCGGCGCGCTGATCACCGTCGTCGTGACCGGCGCCGCTTTGCTCCGATTCACCAGCACAGCAGCACCGCCGCCGAGGGCCGTGGCGGCGGTTGCCGTCGCCGCAAGCGCCCGCAGGAACGCGCGGCGGTCCATGTTCTCAGCCTGTCCGTTCTGTTCTACGGTCATTGGTTCCCACTCCACAATCAGCCTTCGACGGGCTGTTAGCAGTCACATCCATCCTTATTATATAGAACATACGTTCTATAAACACAACCCTTTCTGTATTTTTTACCTGTCCTTTACGCCACACGGGGGTGTCGGTCGGCGAAAAGCTGCTGCAGCACCCCCCGGGTGCCAGACCGTCGCCATTTATAACACAAAACGCCCGCTCTGGTTACGAGCAGGCGCTTCCTATTATGGGCCTCTTACTGCTCTCAGTCCTGGCTGGCGTAGCCAAGCCGGCGCAGGGCCTTCTCGTTGCGCCGCCACTGCGGCTCGACTTTGACCCATAGCTCCAGGTAGACGCGCGTGCCCAACATACGCTCGATCTCCTTGCGCGCCTCAGCGCCGATGGCCCGTAGCTGGGCCCCACCCGCGCCGATGACGATCTTCTTGTGCGCTTCCCGTTCCACGAAGATGATGGCATGGATGTAGACCATGCCCGTCTCTCGTTCCTTGAACTCGTCCACGGCGACCGCCGTCCCGTGGGGAATCTCTTCGCGAATCTGCAGGAGGATCTGCTCGCGGATCAGCTCTGCCGCCAGATCCCGCATGTAGATGTCGGTGATCTGTTCCGGCGGGTAGAAGCGCGGCCCTTCCGGCAGCCGCTCCAGCAGCATGCCGAACAGCTCGTCCACGCCGCGTCCTTCTGTGGCCGAGAAGAGGATCCAGGCAGCATCGGGCAGGAGGGCGCGGTAGGCGTCGGCGCGCGCCATGACCTCCTCCGGCTTCAGCAGGTCGGCCTTGTTCATACCCAGGATGAGGTCAGTCTGCCCGGCGAGGGACCGTAGCCGGCCGGCGATCTCCTCATCGCCCGGCCCGGGCGGCTCGCTGGCATCCACGAGCCAGAGCACGATGTCCACATCTTCCAGGGTGCCCATCGCTTCGTCGAGCATGAACTCGTCCAGCTTGTGGCGGGGCTGCATGATGCCCGGCGTATCGACAAAAACAATCTGGTATTCTGGACGAGTGAGGATGCCTAGCTGGCGACTGCGCGTGGTCTGCGGTCGCGGGCTGACAATGGCGATCTTTTGCTGCAGGAAGTTGTTCAGCAGCGTGCTCTTGCCGACGTTGGGACGGCCGACGATAGCCACAAAACCCGATTTGTGCCCGTCTGGTAGCTGCTCTTCGTCCAGCAGCTCGAAATCAGAATGTAGTTCGAACTCTTCTTCCATAACCTATCCTCGGTGGCGCGCTCAGGTCGAGACCTCGCTCTCCATTATCCGCGCGAGCTCGCGCATCGTCAGGCCGACCCGTTCATCGCGCAGCAGCGGGAGGCGGATGCGAGTCCGGCGGAGCTGGTTCAGGTCGAGCCGGGCCGTCACCAGGCATTCTTCGTAATAGGGGCCCTGAGCCAGTAGCACACCTTCCGGGTCAAAGACGGTCGAGCCACCCCAGTAATTGACGCCGTCCTCGAAGCCGGTGCGGTTCACGTGAATGACAAAATTGGTGAAGATGCTGGCATAGGCCTGGTTGATATGCTCGACCCAGCGCGCGCTGCCAATCTTCTGTTCGGTCGCCATGCCGCGGCCGGGCGAGCTACTGGTCAGCAGCAGAATATCGGCGCCGTCGAGCCAGAGGACGTAAGGCGGGCTGAGATGCCAGAAATCCTCGCAGATGAGAACGCCCACACGGCCGAAACGCGTGTTGAACGCCCGCACCTGCTCGCCCCAGGCGAATTCGCGCCCCTCGTCAAACATACCATAGGTCGGCAGGTAGACTTTGCGGTGGATGTGCAGGATCTCGCCCCGCGAGAGGTAGGCAGCGCTGATGTAGAACTTCTGGCGCCGGTCCATCTCCACGAACCCCACGACAATGTCCATATCGCGGCTGGCGTCGAGCAGCCGGGCGAAGACGGGGTCCTTATAGGAGGGCGTCAGAGCCACGTCGAAAGCGATGTCGCGCAGCCGGTAGCCGGTCAGCGACAGTTCTGGAAAGACGAGCAGCTCCACGCCCTGCGAGGCAGCGTCCTCAATGGTGGCGAGGTGCAGCTCGAGATTAGCTTCTACATCGCCGAGGCGAGGGTTAATCTGCGCCAGACCGACTCTCAGGTTCATCTCGTTCCTCTATTCATCCTCACGCAAACTGCCACGTCTTGCCGCCGTCGCCAGCAACAGGGCAGCGGCGGCGATTGCGAGTACGCCGTCGGCCACTGTGTCCAGACGCCAGCCCGCCAGCTCTGCGACCGGGTCTCCCCGCCAGAGGCTCAGCAGGGCCCGGGCGCCGCTGACTAGGGCCAGGGCGAGCCAGAAGAGGGCAGCGGGCCGCACCGCCTGGCGCGCGCGCCAGATGGCGAGCGCCAGGACTAAAAAGGCGGCGGCCCCCAGAAGCTGCGTCTGGTAACGCACGGCATAGACGCCGAAGCTGTCCGGCAGGTCGGCAGCCAGCCAGCCGAGCGTCGTTTCGCGCCCGTAGGCGCACCCTTCCAGATAGCAGGCCAGCCAGCCGGCGGCTCCCCAGAGCAGCGCGCCGGGGGCCAGCAGGGCCGCCAGCCGGTAGAAAGAGAGCCCGTGGCGGCGACACCACCACCAGAGGGTGAGCAAGGACGCCGGCAGCGCCGCGTGGTAGCTGAGGCCTCCCTGCCAGATCCATCCGATCTCGCCGGGATGGAGTCTGTAGTAGTCGGGGCGGCTGGCGACAAAGCCGGCGCGGCCCGCCAGCATCCCGGCTGCCAGGGCCAGGACGACGCCGTGCCACCAGGCAGGCGCAATCCGCTCGCGCGCCAGTCCACGCGTGAGTCCCAGGGCCAGCAAAAGCCCGCTGCCGAGGATGGCTGTATAGCTGTAAAAGAAAAAGGGACCATATCGCCCCAGGATTGGAACCATCCGCTTCATCATAGTCGAAGGTGGGTCGCCGGGCAAAAAGAGGTATAATCACCCGGGACGAAGGTTCCAGAATCCACATGAAAGAACGCGAACAGATCGTCATCGTTGGCGCCGGCTTTGGTGGCCTGTGGGCCGCACGAGCCCTGGCCCGCGCTCCTGTCACGGTCACGCTTGTTGACAAAAACAATTACCACGGATTCTGGCCCCTGCTCTATCAGGTGGCGGCGGCCGAGCTGGAAGCAGAACAGATCGGCTATCCCATCCGCCGCATTTTGCGCAGCCGCAGGAATGTCTCCTTTGTCCTGGGCCGTGTCGAGGAGCTTGACCTGCAAGCGAAGACGCTGCGGACAGAGAGCCAGACGATGAGCTACGATTACCTGATCCTGGCTCTCGGCAGCAGCTCCACTTTCTTTAACATTCCCGGCGCAGACACGTATACCTTTCCGCTGAAGACGATGGAAGACGGCATTGCTCTGCGCAACCATATTCTGCGTTGTTTCGAGATGGCCGCTCAGGAGCCCAACGCCGCCGAGCGCCAGCGTCTGCTGACCTTTGTCGTCGTGGGCGGCGGGCCGACCGGGGTCGAGTATGCCGGCGCGCTGGCGGAGCTGATCTACGGGCCGCTGGCCAAGGATTACCGCGACCTTGACGTGACGGAAGTTTCCCTTGTTCTCGTGGAGATGGGCGGGCGGCTGCTGGCGGGCATGCCGGAGAAGCTCGGCCGTTACGCCGAGGCCCGGCTGCGCAAGATGGGCGTGCAGCTGTTCCTGGAAACGGCTGTGACGGAGGTTACCGCCGACCACGTCTGTTTTCAGAATGGTTCCGGGCTGCCGACGAGGAGCGTCGTCTGGACGGCGGGCGTGCGCGGCCATCCGCTGGCCGAACGCTGGGGGCTGCCGGTGGGGCGCGACGGGCGAGTCGCCGTCGCGCCTACGCTGCAGCTACCGGGCGAGCCCAACGTTTACATCATCGGGGATATGGCCGCGTTTGCAGGCGAAGATGGCCGGCCGTTGCCCATGCTGGCTCCCGTCGCCATGCAGCAGGGCAGCCATGCTGCGGCCAACATTCGCCGGCAGATAGCGGGACAGGAACCGGAGCCTTTCCGCTACTTCGACAAGGGCACGATGGCCACGATTGGACGGAGCGCCGCGGTCGCCCGGCTGGCAGGCGTCTCCTTTACCGGCTTCATCGCCTGGATTGTCTGGCTGGTCGTGCATCTCTTCCAGCTGATTGGCTACCGTCACCGTCTCGTCGTTCTCATCAACTGGGCCTGGAGTTACCTGTTTTTCGAGCGCGCCGTCCGCCTGATCCTGCCGGTAGGACGTGGCCGGCGTGATGCGCCAGAGGAGAGTGTGCCGTATGGCTGAGCAGGAGAAGAAGATACGCGCGATAGCCCTGGTCGCCCACGACAATATGAAAGACGAGATGCTGGCATGGGCGAAGCATAACCGCGACCTGCTGGCCGAGTTCGAGCTTTATGCGACGGGCACGACAGGCGGGCTGCTGGAGAAGGCGCTGGAGCTGCCCATCCATCGCATGCAGAGCGGCCCGCTCGGCGGCGACCAGCAGATAGGCGCGAGAATCGCCAGCGGCGAGATCGACATGCTCGTCTTCTTCTGGGACCCGCTCTCGCCGCAGCCGCACGATCCGGACGTGAAAGCGGTGCAGCGGATGGCGGTCGTCTGGAACATACCGCTGGCGTCGAACCGGAGCACGGCCGATTTCCTGATTACGTCGCCGCTGCTCCGCGACGGCTACCGGCAGATCAGGCCGGATTTCGAGAGTTATGAGAGCAGACGTCAGCTGCCGTCTGTTGAGAAGGACGAATAGAGCAATCAATAACTACCCTGCCAGGCAAGGCCGGGTATGGTACCATCTCCCCTGAACGGTTCCAATGGAGGTAAAGATGGAAATTCAAGTTGTTTCCCTGAGCGAGACAGAGAGAAAGCCTGTACCAACTGAAAACCTGGGGTTCGGCGCCGTTTTTAGCGATCACCTGTTTAAGCAGACCTATACGCCCGACAAGGGCTGGCATGGCGCGACGATTGGCCCCATGGAGCCGATCTGCCTCAGCCCGGCGGCGTCGGTATTCCATTATGCTCAGGAGATCTTCGAAGGCTCGAAGGCGTACCGCGGCCCCGATGGCAACATCAACCTCTTCCGGCCGTGGGAGAATATGCGCCGCTTTAACGCCTCGGCGCGGCGTATGGCTATGCCCGAGGTAGACGAGGAGGACCATCTTCAGGCTATTATCCAGCTCATCGAGCTTGATCAGCGGTGGGTTCCCGCGGCCCCTGCCGCCCTTTACATCCGGCCGGCGATGATTGCGACGGAGGGGGCGCTGGGCGTACATGCCAGCAGCACCTACCTGCACTTTGTCCTCATCGGCCCTGTTGGCTCCTATTTCAAGGAGGGGTTCAACCCGATTCCAGTCTACATCTCCGACAAATACCGGCGCGCCGTCGTCGGCGGCACGGGCGAGGCCAAGACGGGGGGCAACTATGCCGCCAGCCTGCTGGGCGCTGAAGAGGCCAGACGCAAGGGCTATTCACAGGTCCTCTGGCTCGACGCCGTAACCGGGCGCAACGTCGAGGAAGTCGGAGCCATGAACATCTGCTTCGTCTACGGCGACAAGCATATCGTCACCCCGGCACTGTCGGGCAGCATCCTGCCGGGCGTCACGCGCAAATCGGTGATCCAGCTCGGGCGCGATCTGGGCTATGAGGTGAGCGAAGAGACGATCGACGTTCATGAGATGCTGGCCGACGTGGAGGCCGGCCGTATTACGGAAGTCTTCGGCTGCGGAACGGCAGCAGTCATCGCCCCGGTGGGCCGTTTTGGCTATCAGGACAAGGAGTACGTCGTCAACGACAACCAGTGTGGCCCTGTATCGCGCCGCCTCTATGACGAGCTGACGGGCATCCAGTTTGGCACCCGGCCGGACCCCTATGGCTGGATCTACACCATCGAGGTGGACGAGCCGGTCGCCGCTGCCGGAGTCGATTAAGGCGGCGCCGGCCCGGAAACCCGCAACGTGGCACGTTTTGCCCGCATCCTGATAGTTTCTGGCGGGATTCCTGGATACACTGAGGCAAAAACATGGGCCGCCTTCGGGCCGGCCCCAGAGGAGTGTGTATGCGCCAGGTTGCCATCCTGGGTGTGGGCCAGACGCCCGTACGCGAACATTGGGAAATAGCGATCCGTGACCTTGCTGTTGCCGCCGGGCGCGCAGCCATGGAAGACGCCGGCGTAGAGCGGGTAGATGCCATCTACGTGGGCAATATGACCGGCGGCAGTTTGAACCAGCAGCGCCAGCTTGGGGCGCTCGTCGCCGACTTTCTGGGCCAGTGGGGGGTGGAGGCGGTACGCATGGAAGCGGCCTGCGGATCGGCCGGCTCCACGATGCGCCAGGGGATCATGGCCGTCGCCAGCGGCGTCTGTGACACCGTGCTGGCGATTGGCGTAGAGAAGATGACTGACACAGGGCCGGAGGAGACGACGACGGCGCTCGTCGGCGCTGCGGACGCCGAGTTTGAGGCCATCCACGGCGTGACGTTCGTCGGCCTCAACGCGCTGGTTATGCGGCGCTACATGCACGAGTACGGCTATAGCCACGACGATTTCGCGCCGTTTGCCGTAAACGCCCATGCCAACGCCGCCCATAATCCCCAGGCGATGTTCCGGCAGCCGATCAACGAGAAGGTCTACCGGGCCGGGCGCGTCGTCGCCGATCCGATCACCCTGTACGACGCCTCGCCTATCGGCGACGGGGCCGCCGCGGTGCTGCTGGTGCCGGCCGAACGGGCGCCAGAGGCTGTGCGCGTCGCCGGCTCGGCGGTCGCCGTAGACACGGTGGCGATCCACGATCGCGCCAACCCGATCTGGCTGGAAGCGGCGGAGCTATCCGCGAAGCGCGCTTACGAGCAGGCGGGCGTCACCCCTGAAGAGATCGATCTCTTCGAGCTGCACGATGCCTTCAGCATCATGGCGACGCTCTCCCTGGAGGCGGCGGGATTCGCCGAGCGCGGCGGCGGCGTTCGCCTGGCCCAGCAGGGCGACATCCTGCCCACCGGGCGCATCCCCATTAGCACGCTTGGCGGGCTCAAGGCGCGCGGGCATCCGGTCGGCGCGACGGGCCTTTACCAGATCGTGGAGGCGACCCTGCAATTGCGCGGGCAGGCCGGCGGCGCGCAGATCGACGGGGCGCGTACGGCGATGACCCAGAATATCGGCGGCAGCGGCGCGACGATTGCCACCCATATCCTGCAGCGGCCCTAGCCGGTGACAGGCTCGGGAAGTCATGATGGCCGATGAGCAGAGCGCGCTCGAACCGCTGACCGTCATCGATCAGCGCGAGGTTACCTTCTACGACGACGAGCTGACCGCTGTAAAGACGGAAGACGGCGATATCTACGTGGCCCTGACGCAGATGTGCAGCGCGCTGGGCATCGACTCGCAGGCGCAGACCCGGCGGATTCGCCGCCATCCGGTGCTGGAGGACGGGCTGCAACGGGTAGCCATTTTGACTACCCATCGCGGCCGCCAGGACAGCTACGTGCTCCGCGTGGACCTGGTGCCGCTCTGGCTGACCGGCATCAGCACGAAAGCCCTGGACGAGGAAAAGCGGCCCAAGCTGGAACGCTTCCAGCGGGAAGCGGCGAAGGTGCTCTGGCAGGCGTTCCAGAGCGGTCGCCTCACCATAGAGCCGGCCTTCACCGACCTACTGGAGCGCGATACGCCCGCCGTGCGCGCCTATAAGACGGCGCTGGCAGTCGCCCAGATTGCGGAGCAGCAGGTCGTCCTTGAGGCGCAGCTGCTGGACCACGAGCGGCGGCTGGAGCAGATCGAAGTGACGCTGGGCGATCCGGGGCGCCAGATCACGCCGGAACAGGCCAGCCAGATCAGCCAGGCGGTGAAGGCCATCGCCATGGCCCTGGGCAAGAAGACGGGCCGCAACGAATATGGCGGCGTCTACGGGGAGCTATACCGCCGCTTTGAGATCACCAGCTACAAGCAGCTTCCCGCCCGGCGCTTCGACGCCGCGATGACCTTCCTGACCGAGTGGTACATGGAGGTCACCGGCGTCGGGCCGCCGTTCTGAGGTCACTCCGGCCCGAAGAGGGAGAGCTGCCGCCCGGCCGGCTCCTGCAAATTGCTCACACCCACGCCCAGCAGCCGGACACGCTGCCCCACAGGCCAGTTCTCCGCCCACAGCGCCAGAGCCAGCCGCACCACCGTCTCCGCATCGTCGAAGCTGTATTCCACCGTGCGCTGGCGCGTGAAGGTCGTGAAGTCGGCCCAGCGGAACTTGACGACGACGGTATTGGCGACGAGGGAACGTTCCCGGAGCAGCGCCGCCACCGCTTCGCCCATCTCCACCAGCTCCCGTTTCATCACCGCCGGGTCGGCCACGTCTTCGGAAAAGGTAATCTCCTGGCTGAGCGATTTGCGCCGGCCCGCATCGGCCTGCACCGGGCGGGGATCGACGCCCTGCGCGCGCAGGCGCAGCTCCTCAGCCCGCCGGCCGAACGTGCCCTGCAGCGTCTCGAGGTCAGCATGGGCAAGCTGCCCGCAGGTGGTGATGCCCAGCCTCGCCAGCCGTTCCGTGGTGCGCGGGCCGATTCCCCAGATCGCCCGGACGGGCAGCGGCGCTAGGAAAGCCTCCTCTTCGCCGGGCAGCACGACGGTAAAGCCGCGCGGCTTCTGGTGGTCTGAGGCCACTTTGGCCACGAGCTTGCTGGTTGCCAGCCCGGCCGAGGCCGGTAGAGAAGTCTCTGCTTCGACTGCCTCGCGCAGCTCCCTCGCCAGCGCAGGCGGATCCGCCCAGGCGCTGCCGTCCACGTAGGCTTCGTCTACGCTGACCTTTTCAACAGGCCCGTAGCGGGCCAGCACCACCATGACCTGCTGCGAGCAGCTACGGATGCGTGACCAGTTAAAGCCGACGATCTTGAGCTGCGGGCAGAGGCGCAGGGCGCGGGCGGTGGGCATGGCGGAGCGGACGCCGAACTGGCGCGCCTCGTAGCTGGCCGAGGCGACCACCCCGCGTCCCTCCGGCCGGCCGCCGACGACCAGAGGCAGGCCGGCGTCCTCCGGGCGCTCGAGCAGATGTACGTTGACGAAGAACGCGTCCATGTCCAGATGGAGGACGGCGCGAGGCCAGGCGGGGGGATCCGCAATCGGGGACCGGGGATCGGGCATGGGCGCGTCGCCGCTCCTACTCCTCGCCGTCCTGCTGCTCTTCCACAAACTCGCGTAGGGCGCGCAGGTTTCCGAGCGGGGAGTTGGTCATGACGACGCATCCGGTGCCCAGGATGAGGCGGCGCCCGCCGGTCTGGGTCACGGCGTGCCGGGCTTCGGCGACCACGTCGGCCGGCGTGCCAAGCTGGACGGTGTTGCGCGAGACGCCGCCCAGGGCTGCGCCCGCTACCTGGGCTAGCCCTTCCTTCAGGTTGGTGCCGCAATCGCGGTCGTGCCAGTTAATCACCGGCACGTCATAGTCGGCTACAATATCAAAGAAAACGGGATCGTCGCCGTGCAGGTGGATGACGTTCAGCCAGAGATCGCTGGCGGCGGCGAGAATCTGCTCGTCGTAAGGCTGCCCAAAAAGCGCGTACTCGGCCGGGCTGAGCAGGCCATAGCGCGCGTGCTGGATGGCGTAGAAGATGCCGCTGATACCCGTGCGGCGCGCCGCTTCGATATAGCGCAGGGTGGACTCGGTGATCCGCTGTAACCCCTGCTGAAAGGCGTCAGGATAGCGGCGCATGTGGGTCACTGCCGCCTGCGCGCCCGCCAGATTCTTGGCCTGGGCCAGCGGCGAGAAGATGGTGGCGATGAAGGGGACTTCCTCGCCGAATTGCTCGCCAAGCAGCCGCAGCGCCTCAATTTGCGTCGCCAGCATACCCTTGCGGGGATCGAGCACCGGCAGGCGAGCCCAGCCTTCCGCGTGATCGACGACGTGCCGGGTATAGCGGCGCGTGCCCTCCGGATCTCCTTCCCAGCGGTCCTCCACGCCCCAGTCCACCAGGCAGAAGCTGCTCGCCGGCGAGACCTTAATCAGGTCCCAATCGTAGTCTGCCTGCCACTTCACATGGGCGGCAGCCAGGTCCGCCGCGTTCTGGTCGTCTACAGGCCAGTGCCGCCAGAGCGCTGCCGGAAGCCGGTCAACCGTTTCTCCGGCAATTGCTGCTTCAAGCCGTCTGCGTTTGCTCCAATCAGCCATTTCTTTCTGATGCTCCTATCGGACAGGGAGTTAACCGGGCGGAAGTGGATAAAATTGCCCGGGGTCGGTGCTTGCCGGCGTCAGCGGGTCGGGAAGAATGAAATAGTTGCCCAGGATATATTCGGTCACCGGCTGGATCAGCGCCTGGGCTTCGTTGGCGATATCCCGGAAGCCCGGGCCGAGGTACCAGATGGCGGCGCCCTTAACCTGGGGATAGAGGGCATACAGGCGCGCCGCCCAGGCAATGTCTTCAATCGCCTCGCCGGGGTCAGGCACGTCGTCGTAGGCCCAGCCCCACTCGGTAATCAGCACGGTGGGGCGCGGAATGCCATAGCGGTCGGTCACGGCAAACAGATCCAGGAAGCGGCCCACTTTGTGCGGGAAGTCGTGGGCAATGTCGTTGGTCAGATAGCTATACTCGTGCAGCGCCACAGCAAGCCGGTCGGGATTCTGCCCCGCGATACGCAGAAATTCGAGCATGCCGGGCTGCTCCCACGTCGCCGCCTCCGGCTCGCCAGCCGACCAGCCGAAAGCGGCCCACCTGTAACCGTCGGCCAGGGCCAGCTGCGCCGTAGCCACGGCAAAATGGCCCAGCCACGCACCCTGGTTCTTGTCTACTTCGTTGATCGTCTCCAGCCAGACCAGCGAGGGGTCCAGCTCGGACGGGAAGGCGGCTTTGGCCTGTTCCCAGTGGCGGCGCGCCGCTTCGGCGGCAGGCAGGGAGTAGTCGGGCACGTCGAAGCCGTCGCCGCTGGTACGGTAGACGAGTACGTGGGGAATATCGCTGTTGCGCGCTATCTCTTGCGCTTCGACCAGCGCGCTTGAGCTATCCACGCTCTTGATGAAGAAAGGTATCCCGGCTGCGTCCAGCCTGCGCATATAGTCGCCGATGCCGGTCTGGTTTCCGCCGGGGCCGGTGTGAAAGCCCACTTTGACGGTAGCCAGCTCTTCGCCCCGCGCCCGCACCTCTTCACGCAGGGCGCGAAAATCGATGGTCGGCGTCGGCGTGGGCGACGGCGTCTGCGTCGGCGTGGGTGACGGGGTGGCCGTGGGCATGGGAAGGAAGAGGCCCGGCAGGTAGAGACGCTCGTCGCCGGGAGCCATCCGCGTGGTCGTGCCGGGACTCGCCGGTGTGGTCGTCGGGCCGGGATAGGCTTCCGGGGTTGGTGTGGCGCTGACTCCGGGCGGCGGGTAAGCGGCGTCTGGCGTTGCCTGCGGCTGCGGCTGGCCCTCGATTTCCTCGTCCCCGGCTATCGCCGGCGGCGTCCAGGTCAGGGGTGGTGCGGGCAGGGTCAGCTGCGCGGCCAGCGGATCGCGGATCTCGCGGCTGCAGGCCGCCAGCCAGAGGGCGGCGAGCAGCAACAAGAAAAGAAACGTGCGGCGGGCGGGGAAAGGCATGGCGTCAGTCGGGAGGCCGTTACCGCATTGGTCAGGCGCCAATCGTGATCATGTCGCGCGGGAAGGAGGTGAGCGAGTGCCCGCCGTCCGGCGTGATCACCACGTCGTCCTCAATGCGGACGCCGCCACGACCCGGCAGGTAGATGCCCGGCTCGACGGTGAAGACGGCGCCGACCGGCAGCGGCTCGTCGTTGCCCTGGACGATTTGCGGACGCTCGTGAGCTTCCATGCCCAGGCCGTGGCCTGTACGATGGATGAAGTATTCTCCATAGCCGGCATTTTCGATGACGGTGCGCGTCGCCACGTCGATTTCGTGACCGCTGCGGCCCGGCCGGGCGGCTTCGCGTCCCGCCTGGTTGGCCGTCCGCACGACGTCATAAATCTGGCGCAGCTCGGCCGGCACGCTGCCCAGGGCGAAGGTGCGCGTAATGTCGGAGACGTAGCCGTCAACCAGGGCGCCCCAATCGACAATCAGCAGCTCGCCTTTCTGCAAGGCGCGGTTGGTCGGTACAGCGTGCGGGGAGGCCGCGTTCGGCCCGGCGGAGACAATGGGGTCGAAGGCCAGACCGTCCGCGCCGGCCGACATCAGCTCGCGGGCCAGCATCGCGGCTACCTCTTTCTCCGTCTGGCCGATGCGCAGCTGGGGCAGCAGGTTGTGCATGGCAATCTCGGCAATCGCCACGGCCCGCTCCATCGCCTGCAGCTCCTGCTGATCCTTGCGTAGCCGTAGCGCGTCGAGGATGGGATCGGCGTGGGCCGTCTGCAGATTGGGGACGTAACGCTGCAACAGCTCCAGCTCAAGCACGCGCATGCGCAGCGCCTCCACGCCGAGCAGACTGTCCGACAGCTCCAGCTGCGCGCAGGCCCGCCGGAAAGCATCGGCGTAACCCTCTTCGTCGCTCCAGGCAAAGATCCGCTCCGGCGCGATGCCGGCTGTTTCCGCTTTCGGCGCTTCGAGAATGGGGATGATGATAGCCGGATCGTCGTCCACGGGGACAAAGAGCACGATCGGCCGCTCGCTGAGGTGGGAATGGATGCCGCTGATGTAGGCCATGTTGGAGCCGGGAACGAGGGCGACGGCATCCAGCCCCTGCCCCAACGTCTGCTCGATCAGCTTTTCCAGGCGTTTTTGATGCATGGGTCTTTCTCCTGGGTGGTTACAAGGCAGGCGTGAATGGTGAACGCCTATCAGGCCAGATCAATCAGCGGCGCGCCCGGCTGGACCGCTTCACCCGGCGCGCAGTTGATGGCCGTAACCGTGCCCTCGTGCGGCGCCTGGATGGGCAGAATCATCTTCATCGATTCTAGCAGAATCAGCTTCTCGCCGGCCCGAACCTGATCGCCGACGGCGACCAGTATCTCGGAGACGACTGCCGGGATCGAGGCCGAGAGCGAGCCGGCGTCGGCTGCCGGCCCCGCTGCCTGGGGCCGCACGCGGCTGTAGCTCAGATGGCTGCCGTTGACCCACAACTGCCGCGCATCACCCTGCAGATGGCCGGCGGCTCTCAGTCGCCGCCGCTGCGTTAAGGCGCCATTGGGCTGATCGTACTCCAGCACAAAGTGGGCGCCTTCCGTGTAGACGACGCGCACCTCGGTCGTCGTGCCGTCGTGAGTGATACGCAACCGGTCACCCAGCCGCGTGACTTCCAGCTCTTTTTCTACCCCGGCAACGGTCACCTTAATTATCATCTTCAGTGTGGAGAATATCGGTCTCCCCACCATCACGCAAGCGCCCCTCATCCGCCGCTACAGAGCGGTTTACAGGAGTACGGCGCGCGTCGCTCAGGCCGATTCCGGGCGCGCCGATTCTGCGCCCACCGCCTGTACTTCCAGGGTGAAGCCGTCCATACCGGTGACGATTACGTCGCTGCCGCTGGGAATGGCTTCGTTGGCGCGCGCCCGCCATAACTCCCCATGGACGAGGACCATGCCGACGAAGCGCAGCTCGCCCTCCGGTGCCGGCACCAGCGATTTGCGCACCTGCCCTTCAGCGCCGACAAGCCCTTCCTTCCCGGTCAGCGGCTGTTTGCGCAGGGCGCGCACGGCCGCGGTGGCGACGATGAGGAAGAGGGCCGAGCTGGTCAGGCTGACGGCGATGGCGGTGCCAAGGCCGATACGCATGAACTGCGGCGAGCCGGGACTGTTGAAGAGGACCAGCAGGCCCAGCAGCAGCGTCAGGCCGCCGGCCGCGGCCAGCCCGCCCAGGCCCGGCGCTTTCACCTCCAACAGGAAGAGCACGAAGGCGACGGCGATGAAGCCGAGGCCCAGCCAGTTGACGGGTAGCTGCCCCAGCCCGTAGAGCGCCAGCCCCAGCGCCATCACGCCGACAAAGCCCGGCACCCAGCCGCCCGGATGGTTCAGCTCGATCAGGATGGCCGGAACGGCGAGCGAGAGCAGAATGCTGATCACCAGCGGGTCGCTGAGCGCATGGAGCGCCTGTTCCAGCCAGCTCATCGGCAGCGACTCCAACCGGCTTCCGGCCAGATCCAGGCGGATACGCTCGCCCCTGACCGTAACATCGTGGCCGTCCAGCTCGACCACGACATCCTCGACGTTCGGGCTGATGGCATCGATCAGGCCGGTCTCCGCCGCCTCTTCGGCATGGACGGCGCGCGCCTCCTCGACCATCGCCTCGGCCAGAGCCACGACTTCCGGCCCGCGCGGCTCGGCGAGGCTGCGAACCTGCGCCTTCGTGTCCTCCACCAGCTTGCGGTAGAGCGTCTCGCCAATGTCTGCGCCGTCGCCGCTGACGGGCGAGGCGGCGCCGATGACGGTTTGCGGGGCCATCGCCGATGCGTGCGCTGCCAGCGTAATGAGGCTGCCGGCCGACGCCGCCTGAGCGCCCGCCGGCCCAATGTAGACGATGACCGGCACTTCGGCATTGCGGATGAGGCGGATGATTTCCTGAGTGGTGTTCAGCCCGCCGCCCGGCGTATCGAGAACGATCAGCACGGCAGCCGCATCCCGAGCTTCACCCTCGGCGATGCCGCGCTCGAAATAACCGGCCATAGCCGGCGTGACTGCTCCTTCAATCTCCAGGACGAGCACGCTGTTGTCGCCCTGCAGGGACGCCGCGACGACCGGCGCGACAAGGGCCAGCAGACCCGCGACGGCGAGCAACAGAACGACCAGACGGGTGATACGTTTCATCATTATTCTTTACGTGAGAACCGGCCCATGGGTTGTGTATAGACGGGTTTCGTAATTGGTTAGCGGCGGTTCTCACCTCGTTGCCCTCACCTGTATGATAAGGTATGCTGGCAGCCGGTTCAAGCCATGTTCATGTCGGACACAGTAAGCCTCTATCTACACATCCCGTTCTGTCGCCATCGCTGCGCCTATTGCGACTTCAACACGTACACCGGCCTTGGCGACCTGCAGCACGCCTATGCCGAAGCGCTGGCCGGGGAGATCGCGCAGGTGGGACAGGCGGGGCGGCAGGAAGCCGGCGCGCCCCTGCATGCACGCACGGTTTTCTTTGGCGGCGGCACTCCCTCGCTAATGACGCCGGCCGACCTGGGTCTGATCCTGCAGAATGTGCGCGAGCAGTTCGACCTGGCAAGCACGGCAGAAATCACGATGGAGGCGAATCCGGGGACCGTAGACGGCCCGTACCTGGAAGCAGTGCGCGCGCTTGGGGTCAACCGCCTCAGCTTCGGCATGCAGAGCGCCGTGGAGGCCGAGCTGGCGCTCCTCGAACGGAGCCACGATTACGCCACGGTGCAGGAGGCCGTCGCCCTCAGCCGCGCTGCGGGCTTCGATAACGTGAGCCTGGACCTCATCTACGGCCTGCCGGGGCAGACCCTCGACAGCTGGCGAGAGAGCCTGAACGCCGCGCTGGCGCTGGCGCCCGACCACCTCAGCCTCTACTGCCTGACCATCGAGCCGGGAACGCCGATGCAGCGCTGGCTGCTGGAGGGCCGGATCGCAGCGCCAGACCCCGATCTGGCGAGCGAGCAGTATGACCTGGCCTGCGCGCGGCTGGCGGCGGAGGGGTGGGAGCATTACGAGATCTCGAACTGGGCAAGGCCAGGACGCGCCTGCCGCCATAACCTGACCTACTGGCGCAACGAGCCCTATCTGGGCCTGGGAGCCGGGGCGCACGGCTATGCGGGCAGCACGCGGTACGAGAATGTCAAACAGCCGCGAACGTATCTGCGGCGGCTGGGAGAAGGCAATGGCGCCCCGTATCCGCTATCCGGGGCAGCGGCTGCCGCCCACCGCGTGAGCGACGAAGAAGCGATGAGCGACACGATGATCACCCAGCTCCGCCTGCTCGTGGAGGGGCTGGACGTGGACGCTTTTGCCCGGCGCTTTGAGCGCGGCGTGCGCGAGGTCTACGGCGAGACGATTGAGCAGCTGGAAGGTTGGGGGCTGTTGCAGGAGAGGGATGGGCGGCTCCTATTGACGGAGCGAGGCTGGTTCCTCAGCAACCAGGTCTTTTACCGCTTCCTCTAGGCCGGGAATGGGAGGCAAATAGAAACCGGGCCTGCCCGGAGGCAAGGCCCGGCTCTGGCTATCAGGCGAAATCAGGAAGCCACCCGCTCGCGCCCGGCGAGGGCGATCTCGGCGGCGCGCAGCGTGTTCTTCATGAGCATGGCGATGGTCATCGGGCCGACGCCGCCAGGGACAGGCGTAATCGCCCCGGCTACTTCCAGCGCTTCCTCGTAATTCACATCGCCGACGAGGCGATAGCCGCGCTTGGCGCTGGGATCTTCGACGCGGTTCACGCCTACGTCGATCACGGTAGCGCCCGGCTTGATCATGTCGCCCGTGAGCATCTGCGCGCGACCGATGGCGGCGATGAGGATGTCGGCATTGCGGGTGTAGGCTGCCAGATCCTGGGTGCGGCTGTGGCAGATGGAAACCGTGGCGTTGGCTTTCTGCAGGAGCATCGCCACGGGCAGGCCGACGATGTTGGAGCGGCCGACGACGACGGCGTTCGCGCCGCTGATCTTCACGCCCGATCTCTCCAGCAGGACCATGACGCCGTGGGGCGTGCAGGGGATGAAGAGCGGCTCGCGCCCCTTCATCGCCAGCCGGCCGATGTTCACCGGGTGGAAGCCGTCTACGTCCTTTTCCAGGTCGATGGAATTGAGCACCGGCTCTTCTTCCAGATGGCCGGGCAGGGGAAGCTGGACGAGGATGCCGTTTACGTCGGGATCGGCGTTCAGCTCGCGCACCAGCCCTTCAACCTCTTCCTGGGTAGCGTCTGCGGGCAGGGTGTGGCCGATGGAACGGATGCCCAACTCCTGGCACATCCGTTGTTTCATACCCACGTACGACTGCGAAGCCGGGTCTTCGCCGACGAGGACAGTCGCCAGTCCGGGTGTATAGCCGTAGCGCTCCTGCATGGCCTTGACGCCGGCGCGGATCTCCTCGCGTACGTCGGCGGCAATCTTGGTGCCGTCAATAATCTTGGCTGTCATGTTTGTACCTCTTCCTGCATCAGTGTTAATCAGAGTGGGACACTCTCTCCGCCGGGACAAAGAAAGACCTTCACCAAATTGGGAAGGTCAGAGATAACCGGAACAAAAACCTGCGTCTCCCGGCCGGCGAGCTTACTCCGGCAGCAGCCCTGTGCCCATGAACTTGTCGAGCCAGACGCCGAAGAAAGCGCCAAAGAAGAAGCTCGTCAGGCCGAAGTAGAGACCTCCGTATTCGGCCACGCTGGTGTCCAGCACAAACCTGATGATAAGCCAGGTGACGCCGGCGCCCAACACAAGCGCGATGACGAACAAAAGCAGGCGTTTTACCAACATCGTGTGTACATCCTCCTGATCTACGTGCGAAATGCGAACCGGCGGTTGCGCTGCTTAAGAAGACGCGGCTTCAGCCAGAACCGAGCGCACCTGCCGGGCCAGCTCGTCGGGCGAGATGGGCTTGGTCAGATACTTGTTGGCCCCGGCGCGCAGGCCCCGGTTCACACTGTCCAGATCCGTCTTGGCGCTGAGCATGATCACCGGCAGATGGGCCGTCAGCGCGCTCTCGCGCACGGCGCGGCACACGGAGAAACCGTCGAGGCCGGGCATCATCACGTCGAGGATGACGAGGTCCGGGATCTCCTCCTGGATCTTCTCCAGCGCATCGTAGCCATCTTCTGCTTCCGATACGTCAAAGCCGGCGCGAACAAGCATCAGGCGGAGAAGCGTGCGCGCCATGGGCTCATCGTCAACGACCAATACGGACTGACTCAAGTGGTCCTCGGGAAGATTTTGATGACGGCTTTCCATCGAATAGACACTTGCGTAATTGTAAACGATTCTGGATTTACGGCAATTCTATCCTGTGGCTTCTTCAAGTATAGCCATCGGAATCTCGATAGCCATACCTTCGCGCGTCAGAAAGGTGTTGGGGAATAGGTCGCGAGCTTGCGGCAAAATCTCCTGTTCCAGCTGTTCGTCGGTGGCATCGGGCGCATAGTGGAAGAGGCCGAGAAAGCGGACGTTGGCGGCCTGGGCCGCACGCACCGCTTCCAGCCAGCTGCTGTGGCCCCAGCTGGCAAACTCCTGCCGCCCTTCAGGCGTGAAGAAAGCGTCGTGAATCAGCAGGTCGGCGTCCTGGGCCAGCCGGACGATGCTTGGCTCAACGCCGCCGTCGGGATGCGTCGTGTCGGTGCAATAGGCGACGGAGGCGCCGTTGTTTTCGATGCGAAAGCCGAGGCTGCCGCCCGGGTGGTTGAGAGCGGCGACGCGTACGAGCGTCTCGTCGCCAATGACTATCGTCTCTCCGTCGTCCACCTCCTTGACGTGGAGGTCGGCCGAAAGCGTCTTATAGTCGAAAGGCAGAAACGGCTCGACAATCTGGCGCGCCAGGACTTCCTCCAGCCGCTGCTCGACCCGCCTCTGCCCGACGATCACAATGCGGTTATTGCGCTCAAAGACAGGCTCGAAGTAGGGAAAGCCCTGGATGTGATCCCAATGGGTATGGCTGATGAGCAGGGTGCCGACGATGCGGCGCGACCGGTTGCGCATCAGATCGCGACCCAGCCGGCGGATGCCCGAGCCGGCATCGAGGATGACGATCTGCTGGTCTGACGTTTGTATGGTGACACAGGCCGTGTTGCCGCCCATACGCAACGTCTCCGGTCCCGGCACGGGAATTGTTCCGCGTACGCCCCAAAAACGAACGAGCAAGGGACTTACCTCCTCCTCGGCAGTCGCTACAAGAGCCTAAGCATATAACAAAAAGGCCCACCAGGGTAACGGTGGGCCAGAAATGCGCAAAACAGGCGTCAGGCGGCTTCACTGCCGTCCGGTTTTGGCTCCAGCTTCTCCTTGCTCATGACCCTTTGGACGCTCTCCAGCAGCTCTTGCGGGCCGAACGGCTTGGTAATGTAGTCGTCTACGCGGGCGATGTGCAGGCCCAGTACACGGTCAATGCTCTGCGCTTTGGCCGTGACGACAATGACCGGGATGTCGCGCATCTCCTCGGTAGATTTCATCTTCTGGTAGACTTCCCAGCCATCCATCTCTGGCATCATTAGATCGAGAAGCACCAGATCGGGCTTGACTTCGGAGATCTTCTGCAGCCCTTCGGCTCCCCCTAACGCGCCCACAACCTCTATTTTCTGCCTGCTGAGAATGAGCCTGACAAGCTCGATCATCTCTTGCTCGTCTTCGATGCAGACTACTCTTCTCACACGCTCGCTCATCCTATCGTCACCCCCTGTGAAGTGAGCTGCTCCCTGCTTTGCCCTGTTGCAAGCGGAGCGGGCTAAAGTTTCCCAAGCTTACCATAAGGATCTGAGGTTGTAAAGAAACCATGAGTCCTACCTCTGTTTGACATCACCCCGGCTATCTGGCATAATCAGGCAACCTGTATCCTCAGGTGGCTTGTTCTGCCTGGGACTATCCCATATAGATAACGGCCATGATGGAGACGAGTAGGCCAGGCACCCCGGACAGCGAGCCTGAGACGGTGAAAGTCAGGCAACAGCCAGGCCGAAAATCACTCCGGAGCCGCCACCCGAACGGCGCGCATGCCCAGTAGGCCTGGCCGGACTCATCCCACGTTACCGGGAGTGCAATGATGCCCGTGCGGGCGTCGTTGACCGAGTGCCTGGTGCTGCCAGGGAAGCGGCGCCGGGAAGTTGGGTGGTACCGCGAAGCGCGCCTTCGTCCCAGTGGGATGGAGGCGTTTTTGTTCTGTCTGGAGGTACGATGACAGATCTGCTCTATCTGACAGACGCCTATCTGCAGACGTTTCCCGCGAACGTGATTGCCCACGTGGACGGCGGGGTAGTGCTCGACCGCACGGCGTTCTATCCCGGCGGCGGCGGGCAGCCCCACGATGTGGGCAGCTTCAACAGCGGCGAGCAGCTCTGGCCCGTGCGGTTGGTGAAGCGCGTACAGGGCGAGGTCATCCATTATCTGGAGGGCGACGAGCTGCCGGCCGTCGGCACGACCGTGACCGGCAGCCTCGACTGGCGGCGACGCTACCAGCTCATGCGCACCCATACTGCCATGCACATCCTTTGCGGCGTGATCTGGCGCGACTACGGCGCCTCGGTCACCGGAGGCAACATGGACCCCTTGCAGGGTCGCATGGACTTTGAATTTGAGACGATGCGGGCCGAACTGGTTGGCGAGATCGAACAGGCGATCAATGCGGAAGTTGTCGCGGCGCGCCCGGTCAGGGTCCGCATCCTGCCGCGCGACGAGGCGTTTCAGATACCGGACCTGATCCGCACGAAGATCAACCTGCTCCCGGAAGGGATCGAGGAAGTGCGCACCGTCGAGCTGGAGGGTCTGGATCTGCAGGCCGACGGCGGCACGCACGTGGCTAACACGCGTGAAGTCGGCCCTATTCGTATCGCAGACTACAAGAGCAAGGGTAAGATTAACAAGCGAATCTACATCGAGCTGGACGAGATGGTGAGCGATTGATGCGTAGCCTGATCCGGGAGCTACCGTACGAGCGCCCGCTGGTTGGCGGCCTCTACCTTTATCGGCATGGCGGGATGCCTGCCGGCGTTTTCGAGCGCTGGCGGCTGTCGGCGGCGCCGGACGGCTACCGCTTCCTGCGCGTCGATCTGAACGCGGAGGCGAGCGAAGGAGAACACAGCACGCTTTACCATCTGGTGCTGAACGCCGACGGCGAGCCCGAACGGCTGTCGTTCCGCCATTTCCGGCGCGGGCGCGACCTGAAGGGAACCTTGCTCTTTGAAGGCCCCTATGTGACGCTGACGCGCCAGTTCAACGCCGAGCGGCGTGAGGTGACGCTGGAACAGCCGGCCGGGACACGCTTCTGGTTTCCGTCGGCGGCAGCGCTGGGTCTCGTCGCCGCCCCCGGCGCCGGCCCGGGCCTGACCCTGAACCGGGAGGACGACTTCAACCTCTGGCCCACCTATCTGGAGGTCAGCTCAGGGCCGGCGGCGACGATCACGGTGATGGGCCGGCCGGTCGCTGCGCAGACGTTGAACGTGGCCTGGGCCGGTCAGCGGCGTGCCATCGCGGTTGATGCGGAGCCGTGGCCCCTGCAGGTTGATCGCGGCGAGCTCGTGGCCGTGGAAACGCGCCGGCTGCACTATCAGGGGCGGCCCGGAAAGAAGATTGTGAGCGAAATAGGTGATGACCATGGCATTTAGGGATGTATCGAACAAAGTTGACTTTGTAGCGCTGGAAAAGGATATCCTCCAGCTCTGGGAAGAGAGTGGCGCTTTCCGCACGCTGCAGCAGCTGCGCCGGAGCGCCGGCCGGCACTGGAGCTTCCTCGACGGCCCGATCACGGCGAACAATCCGATGGGCGTGCACCACGCCTGGGGCCGGACCTACAAAGACCTCTACCAGCGCTTCAAGGCCATGCAGGGCTACAACCAGCGCTGGCAAAACGGGTTCGATTGCCAGGGGCTGTGGGTCGAAGTCAACGTCGAAAAAGAGCTGGGCTTCACCACCAAACAAGACATCGAGAAGATGGGCATCGCCGAGTTCGTCAAGTATTGCAAGATGTCGGTGCTCAAATGGGCCGCCGTGCAGACGGAGCAATCGATCCGCCTGGGCTACTGGATGGAGTGGGACGACCCGGACCGGCTGCGCGAGCTGCGCGCCGCGCTGGAAGCCGATCCCCAGCAGACTGTGACCTACGAGGGGCCGGCCGGCCCAATCACGGCGACGGCGGAACAGGTCGTCGGCCGGCTCGGCATGCCGGAAGTGGGCGGCTCTTACTTTACCTTTAGCGACGAGAACAACTACATGATCTGGTCCTTCTTGAAGACCTGTTTCGAGAAGGGCTGGATCTACAAGGGTCGCGACGTCATGCCCTGGTGCAGCCGCTGCGAGACCGGCATCAGCCAGCACGAGATCGTCACGGACGGCTACCGGGAAGTGACGCATGATTCCGTCTTCCTGCGCTTCCCGCTGCGCGGGCGCGAGCGTGAAGCGCTGCTCGTCTGGACGACGACGCCCTGGACGCTGACCAGCAACGTCGCCGCGGCCATCGGCCCGGAGCTAACCTACGTAAAGGTCCACCAGAAGGACGACGGCTGGACCTACTACCTGGCCAAAGAGGCCATGACCAACGCCCTCACCGGCGACTACGAGGTGGTCGGCGAGCTGCGGGGCGCCGAGATGGTCGGCTGGGAGTACGACGGGCCGTTCGACGAGCTACCTGAGCCACAGCATGAGATGTTGGGCTACACCCATCGCGTCATCGACTGGAAGGAGGTGGGCGCAGAAGAAGGGACGGGCATCGTGCACATCGCCCCTGGCGCGGGCGCCGAAGACTTCGCGCTGTCCAAAGAGCACGATCTGCCCGTCATCGCCCCCCTGCTCAGCAATGGCGTCTATCGGGACGGCTTTGGCTGGCTCACGGGCCGGCATGTGAGCGAAGTGACCGGCGAGATATTCGACAACCTGCGCGAGAAGGGACTGCTCTACCGCAAGCAGCGCTACTCGCACCGCTACCCACACTGCTGGCGCTGCGGGCAGGAGCTGGTCTACCGGCTGGTCGACGAATGGTTCATCAACACCGGCCCGCTCTACGACAAGCCGCGAGAGGAAGTGACGCCGGAAGAAAAGGCTGCCAGCCTGCGCTATCAGATCATGGACGTGGTCGATCAGATCCGCTGGATCCCGTCCTTTGGCTACGACCGCGAGATGGATTGGCTGCGCAACATGCACGACTGGATGATCAGCAAGAAGCGCTATTACGGTCTGGCGCTGCCGATCTGGGTTTGCGAGGATCCCGACTGCGGCCATTTCCATGTGGTCGGCAGCAAGGAAGAGCTGCAGGAGCTGGCCGTCGAGGGGTGGGAGGTCTTTGAGGGCCATTCACCGCACCGGCCCTACGTAGACGCGGTGAAGATCGCCTGCCCGCAGTGCGGCGGGCGCGCCAGCCGCATCGCCGACGTGGGCAACCCGTGGCTCGACGCGGGCATCGTCGCCTACAGCACGTTGCAATACCGGACGAATCGCGACTACTGGGAGCAGTGGTTCCCGGCCGACTTCATTACGGAGAGCTTCCCCGGCCAGTTCCGCAACTGGTTCTACAGCCTGCTGGCGCAGAGCACGGCGCTGACCAACCGCCCGCCCTTCCAGACGATCTTCGGCTACGCCACCCTGCTCGCCGAAGATGGGCGCGAGATGCACAAGTCGTGGGGCAACTCCATCGAGTTCAACGAAGCGGCGGACACGATGGGCGCCGACGTTATGCGCTGGCTCTACCTGAGCCAGAAACCCGAGCAGAATCTCCTGTTCGGCTACAACCGCGGCGACGAGACCCGGCGGCGCTTCCACATCCCGCTGTGGAACGTCTATAGCTTCTTCACCACCTATGCCAGCCTCGACGGCTGGACGCCGCAGCACGCGCCGGGTGAGAGCAATGGAGGCCGCACGCTGCTTGATACCCGCGACCTGCTGGGGCAGGTGGTGTCGCCGGTGGAGGCCAACGCCCAGCTTGACCGCTGGATCGTCGCCCGTCTGGACGAGACGGTTCTTGGGGTGACAGAACAGTTGGAGGCCTTCCGCGCGGAGAACGCCACGCAGCAGCTGGAGGCCTTTCTCGACGACCTGTCCAACTGGTATGTACGCCGCTCGCGCCGCCGCTTCTGGCAGAGCGAGATGAACGACGACAAGCAGGCGGCCTACAATACGCTCTATCATGTACTGGTCAGCTACATCCGCCTGCTGGCGCCCTTTATTCCGTTCCTCACGGAGGCGATGTACCAGAACCTGGTGCGCAACGTCGATCCTTACGCGCCTGCCAGCGTGCACCACACGCTCTGGCCTGAGGCGGATGCGGCGGCGCTCGATCGCGCCCTGCTGGAGAAGATGCGTCTCGGCGTAACCGTCGCCAGCCTCGGGCGGGCGGCGCGCAGCGCGGCGGACGTCAAGCTTCGCCAGCCGCTCGCCCGCGCCCGCGTCAACGTCGGCAGCGAGCAGGCCCGGGAAGACATTCTGGCCCTGGGTGACGTGCTGGCCGACGAGCTGAACGTGAAGGAGATCGAAGTCGTCTCGGAGGTAGGCGAGCTGGTTGACTACCGCCTGCTGCCCAACAACCGCCTGCTGGGACCGCGCTTCGGGGCGGACTTCCCTCGCGTGCGGCAGGCGCTGGCGGCGCTCGACCCGGCCCGCGCGGCGGCGGAGCTGCAGGAGACCGGCCGGCTGCAGGTCGAATTGAACGGCTCGGCGGTCACGCTGGAAGCCGAAGAGGTGCTGGTGCAGACGGAGTCGCGCGGCGGGCTCGCCGTCGCCAGCGACCAGGGCGTGACTGTAGCGGTAGACGTAACTATCACGCCCGAGCTGGAGCAGGAAGGCTATGCGCGTGACCTGGTGCGCGCCGTTAACACGATGCGTAAGGACGCCGGTCTGGAGATCAGCGACCGCATCCATCTCTTCTACCAGGCCGACGAGGCTATCGACGCGGCGATGAAGCGTTTTGCCGGCTACGTGAAGCAGGAGACGCTCGCCGTGACGCTGGAAAGCGGGCAACCGGGCGACGCCACCGGCTACCGCGAGGAGACGATAGCCGTCGGCGACCATAGCGTGACGCTCTTCTGGCGAAAGGCGGGCTGAACCCGCGCCTGAGTGATCCTTCAGGACAGGACAGGTCGCCCAGACCTGTCCTGTCTTGCTTCTTAGGCGTGCGGTTAACAAAACGGGCGGCGTTTTCTCGTTCCCCTTTAATTTTCACTGATAGCAGGTACAATCAGCACCGCTTACTGGGAGGAAACCTATGGGCCGCTCGCTAATGCTGTTGCTCGTCCTGCTCATGGGGAGTGTACTGCTCGTCTACGCCGAGGAAGATCCGCCGGCCGACGGCGAGCCGATTACGGCTCCCCGCGATCCCGACGAGCCAGGCCTGTTCGGTCCTCTCCAGGGCGTCTGGCAGATGGAGATGGTCGAGGCCGAAAGGGTGGCGGAGCCGGTGTTTCCATCCTCGCCCACCGACCACGGCAGCGACCTCTGTGAAAACGCCGCGCCCCTCGACCTCAGCCTGGGCGCGGCGGGCGACTTCCTGGCGACCAATAACATGACTGAGTCGCCGACTGATCCGGTGCTGCCATGTATGTTTGGCACCCCTGCCAACCCGCGCGGCTTCCGCACGGTCTGGTACAGGTTTGTCGCCCCGGCGAGCGGCGAGTTGGTGGCCTTTACCGACTTCAACCCCGGCCAGTATGAGGATAGCTACGACACGGTGCTGGCCCTCTACGAGAGCACCGGCGAAAGCTGCGATACCCTGCGGATGATGGCCTGCAGTGATGATTACCACGGCTTCTTCTCCCAGGTCAGCCAGTTCGTCATCGAGGGCCGCACCTACTATATCGAGGTTGCCGACTGGTCCTTTGCCGCGCAGCAGGCCAACTACCTGCGGCTGGCCGTCGTGCTGGCTCAGGGACCGAGCTTCTGGTCCGGGCAGGGCGAGATGTGGCTTCCGGTCAGCCGCCACGCGGTCGTCACCGACGGCACCTACATCTACGTCGTCGGCGGCGAAGAGGCCGTGAACCCATTCCCCAACCGCACGGGCCGGTTGTTGCGCTTCAATCCGGCGACAGGGGAGTGGGTAGAGCTATACGAGATGCCGAACAGCTACGACGACGAAGGCTACTCGCGCACCGACGCCGCCTACCTGAACGGAAAGATCTACCTGCCTTCCGGCTACGTGGGTAACAACAACGCCTATGCCGGCTCCCACTTCACCTACATCGTCAATGGCGACTACTGGCAGGAGAACGTCGATCCCCCGGTTCCCTGGGCGACCGCTTCGCCGTCGGGCCAGCCATACGGCTGGATACAGACCGTTGCAGTCCCCCAACAAAACGGCTATTACGTCGTCGGCGGCCTGCTTTCCGGCGATCCCGATCCCTCGCCGCCCTCTGACGCCCAGCCGACCAGCAACCTGCTATTTTACAACGCCGGCAACAGAAGCTGGACGACCAACCTGCCGGATATGGCGACGGCGCGTTATGCGCACGTAGCCGCTCTTGTGCCCACGCCGCGCGGTCCGGAGGTTTGCGTTGCCGGCGGCGTGAGCAAGATTGACGAAGAGACGGCGGCGGCGCTGCGTACCACCGAGTGTTACAATATCAACAGCCGGACGTGGAGCCAGCGGGCGCCGCTCAATTTCGCCCGCTTCGCCGCCGACAGCGCAGTGGGGCCGGACGGGCGCTGGTACGTCTTTGGGGGCATCAATGCCCAGCGCACGCCGGTCACGCTCACCGAGGTCTACAATCCCGCAACGGATACCTGGCAGGTGCTTGATTCCCGCTACGCTATTACCCGTCCAGGCCGGGCGCTGGCGCAGGGCGTTTTCGTCGGCACCACCCTCTGGGTCTTTGGCGGCGAGACTGTGCCGGGGGCGGACGTGGTGCCGCTGATGCAGCATCTACAGCAGCCCCAATTGCAGGGCTTCATGCCCTTTTTCATGACGGCCTTGACTGAGCCTGGCGACACCATGGCCGACGCCTGGCCCATTGCCCTCCATCAGGAGCAGTGGCATGACTTTGCCGGGCAGGAAGATTACTTCGACATTTTCCGCTGGGAAATTCCGGCCCAGGGACGTTACGAGGTTGAGATCAGCGATATTCCGCCCGACCACAATTACGACGTCTATCTGTATGACAGCAACAAACATCCGGTCGGCTCCGGCACTGCAATAGGCAACCTGAACGAGCTGGCGGTGACCCGGCCGCTCGTCACGGGCCGGTCTTATTATGCCGTCGTCGTTCGCGTCTTTGGCGAGCCGACAGCGGATACCTACCGCATTGTCGTCCGCCCGCATACGCCCTGAGCCAATGGAGGGAGCCTCGTGAGTTCCAGGCCACTGAAGCTGTTACATTTCGCCGACGCCCACATCGATATTGCCAACTACGGGCGCCACGACCCGGAAACGGGGCTGCCCGTGCGAGTCGTCGATTTCCTCAATGCACTGGACCAGATAGTGGAGCGGGCCATCGCCGAGCAGGTTGACCTGGTGCTGTTTGCCGGCGACGCCTACAAAGATCGAAACCCGCAGCCGACTTTCCAGCGCGAGTGGGGGCGGCGGATGATCCGCCTTTCGCGCGCCGGTATTCCCACCGTCCTGCTGGTAGGCAACCACGACATCTCGCCGGC
>JAAYYY010000051.1 GCA_012515125.1 Chloroflexota bacterium | reverse complement strand
GGGCCCGGCTGCGTTACGGGCTGACCTGGAGCAAGTACCGGCGCTACCTGACGCGGCTGCTGGCGCAGTATGCGCTGGCGACGGTCGTCTCCGAGAAAGAAAAAGAGCTGGTCGAACGGCTCAGGCCAGGACAAACACCCGTCCTGGTCGTTTCCAACGGTATCGAGCCTGACGACTACGCCGGTTTTCGCGTTGAACCGAAGCCGGCGTCGCTGATCTTCACCGGCTCGCTGACCTTCGCGCCTAACCATGAGGCAATGCGCTGGTTCGTGGGCGAGGTCTGGCCCCTGGTGCGGGCGGAGATACCGGAGGCCGAGCTGACAATCACCGGTGCGCCTGGCGAGCGCCCGCTGCCGCCGGCCGAGGGTGTGAACCTGGCGGGCTTCGTATCCGATGTCCGGCCTCTCGTTGCCGGCTCCTGGGCGAGTGTGGCGCCTATCCACGCCGGAGGCGGCACGCGGCTGAAGATTCTGGAAGCGATGGCGTTGGGCACGCCCGTGGTCGCCACGAGCAAAGGGGCCGAAGGTCTGGACGTCGGCGACGGAGAACACCTGCTGCTTGCCGATAGCCCGGCCGACTTTGCCTCGGCGACCCTACGGCTGCTGCAGAGCAGGGAGTTGCGGGCGCGTCTGGCCGCAAACGCGACGGCTCGCGTCCACGAGTGCTATAGCTGGGGCAGGATCATGCCTCACTACATGCGTGTACTTGAAGCGGTCGCTGCCCGACAGATAATTCCGGCAACGACAGGTGCATCTCGATAGGATTGCTTATGGCCCAGCTAGTACAGGGCTCGCAGAAATGGATACGGCACAATAGCCTGCTCTGGCAGCGCTGGCTGGTGACGGCGTTCGTATTGCTGCTGGCGCCCGCCATTGGCTACGTAGCGTCGCCACACTATACGAGACTGGTGCTCGTAGGCATGTTGGGGCTGGTCATCGGGATCGCCGTCGTGCGGCTCCTGCTGCGCTGGCCTGCCCTCGGCCTCGTCCTGCTGATTCCCGCCAACATGGTCGTGCCCTTCGCAATTGGCACCGGAACCAATACGAGCATCCACGCTACAATCCTGCTGATCGCGTTGCTGCTGGCGCTGTGGATCTACCAGATGTGGTCGAGCGGCGAGGGTTTCCGTCTCTACCAGTCCGGTACCATTCCACCACTGCTGCTGTTGATCGTCGTCGCCGTTCTGGCCTTCTTTTCCGGGCAGCTGCCCTGGTTCCAGAGCGCGCACGCCCCGCTGCCGGCGCAGCTGGGCGGTCTGAGCGTCTTTGTGCTCTCGGCCGGCGCCTTCCTGCTGGCTGTTCACCGCTATGAGGAACAGCGCTGGCTGGAGTGGACTGTCTGGCTGCTGCTGGTGTTGGGTACGATCTACGTCGGCTTTCGCGTTATTCCGGGGATGTTCCGCTACAGCGGCTACTTCTATACGTGGGGCAGCACAAGCAGCCAGTTCTGGACGTGGTTCGTCGTGTTGCTCTTCAGCCAGGCCCTGTTGAATGACAGGCTGAGCGTGGGCTGGCGCGGGCTGCTCTGGGCCATCCTGGCGGTGACGCTGTACTCGATTCTCTTTCAGACGGGCGACTGGAAATCGGGCTGGATTCCGCCGCTCATCGCCATGGGGGCCGTCATGCTATTGCGCTGGTGGCAGACGAGCTTCCTGATGGTTGCCGGCGGCGTCGTCGGGATACCGATCCTTATTGGCGCGCTCATCGCCTCGGACGCCTACAGCTACGAGACGCGCATCGATGCCTGGATGGTGCTGCTCAACATTATCCGTGTTAACCCGATTCTTGGCGTTGGCCCGGCCAATTACTATTACTACACGCCGCTCTTTGGCATCCGGGGTTATGCCGTGCAGTTCAACTCACACAACCAGTACTTTGACATCGTCCTGCAGGTAGGTGTGTTGGGGCTGGCCTGCGTGCTCTGGTTCTTTGCCGCGGTAGCACAGGCCGGCTGGCGCCTGCGGAATCGTGTCGAGGATGGTTTTGCCAGGGCTTACGTCTATGGCGCTCTGGGCGGCCTGGTTGCAACGGTCGCCTCCGGCTTTCTCGGCGACTGGTTCCTGCCCTTCGTCTATAACGTCAGTCTGGCAGGGATGCGCTCCAGCATCCTCGCCTGGTTGTTTCTGGGCGGGCTCATCGCTCTGGAGAGGATGAGCGCCACAGAGCCAGCCGCCGCCGTGCGGGCCAGGCGATGAAAACGGAGCCGCCGAGGACAAACGGTACCAGCATGTGGTTATCCAGCTCCAGGTTGCTGCGGTCGCCCCAGGTGATCCTGAGCACCGGGCGGCCGGCGACATCTGCATCTGAGGAGTGGAAATACTTGCCGCTGTGATAAGCGCCGTCGGAAGAGTAGAGGACCAGGCGCAGGGGCTGTCCGGCCGCGTATGCGTCGGCGACGGCCTTGCTGACAATCCATTGGCGGGGCGTGCCGGGCCAGGGCGAATGGCCGCCGGGGATAGGATTGACGACGGTCGCCGTTACGTTCTCGGCGGCTAACGGGGCATTGTTCCAGTTGATCGTCGTTTCGTCCCAGTCTTCGCCAACGGTCAGTACGTGGATGAACGACGGAACAGCCTGTGCCGGAGAGGCGTTGCCAAACTGGTTCAGCGTCAGGATGGCCTGTTGGATGGTCTTGCCGGGCGGCAGCGCGTCCAGCGGGAAGGTGATGTAATACCTGGAAAAGCAGGGCCAGTCGGCGGCGTCCCACTGGTTCTGGATGTTGATCTGTTCGTAGCCGGCGTAGTTCAGGCTGCCCCACGAGGGAAAGAATACAGGGCCGGCGGGCTGGCCGCAATTGGCATGACCGCCGACGTGAGCGTCCTCGACAACCGCACCGTTCTGCCCGTGACGGATGGTGGTCACCGTCCGGTTGGTAACCAGCGGCGGCGAGAAGCCGGGCAGGCCAAAGCGCAGCTCGCCCCACGTCGAGGGCGCCAGCTCGTTGCTTGTTTCCGGCCATCTCTGGACCGGACGCGCCGTGCCAGCCTGGTCGTCGCGGTCGTGTAACGCAACGGCGAGCCCCCAGCGCGTGTCATAGGCCGGCCGGCCACTCAGTCCGAGACTGCTGAAGGGAATCTCGAACACCGCTACCCAGCCACGGTCGGCGCTGCCATCATTAAGCCCTTCTCCGCGCCAGAACGTATCGGTCGTGAAGGGGAGGGCCCGCGCCGTCCAGCCCACGCCGTTACCCTGCGCGGCGCTCTGGTAGAGGGCGTCTTCCTGCTGGTTGTGTAGCTGCGCCACGAAGCGGTAGCTGCTGCTGCCCGGCTGGCTGCCGCTGTTACCTGCCAGATCGAGGTAAAGGGAAACGGCATCCCAGCGGGTAAGCTCGTCCGGGCCCGGCGGGTTTGCGAACCAGAGATCGCGGTCAAAGATGTGGAACGTCACAAAGAGCGCCCGGTCGTTGTAGACAATGCGCCCGTCGGCATAGTTGCTGGTTGGGGTGACCTCGCCAAACCAGAACACAGCCCGCCTGGATTCGGGCGGGGTATCCGTGCCGGACCAGAAGGGAACGTTGACGCGACGAAGCGGCGTGACCGATTGCTGTTCGACGCCGGCTGTCGCCACAGAGGCGCCGAGGGCGAGCAGCAGGGACACGAAAAGGAACAGGGAGAGTCTGGTATTTCTTATCATAACGATGATAAGGATAGACGGACACTGTAGCTGCCGGAAAAAGCAGCGGCTATGACCCATAAGTACTATTAAGTGAGGAATTGAGACAGATGGAAAGCATCAAGAAGCAACTCCGGCAGTATATCGCCGACAACCTGCTATTCAGCGACAATGGCCCTGGTATCGGGGATGAGGAGTCGTTCCTCGACAGCGGGATCGTCGATTCCCTGGGCGTGCTGGAGCTGGCGACCTTCGTCGAGGACACTTTTGGATTTGAGGTGCCCGACGAGGAGGTAATTCCCGACAATTTTGATAGTATTAGTAAATTGACGGCTTATATCGATCGCAAGACCCTCGCCAGGGCCTGAAACGGGGATTCCATATGGAAATGGTGCAGGATTTTCTCGAGCAGAGTGCGGCGCGAACGCCGGAAAAAGTCGCCCTCGTCTGCGACGGGCAGAGGCTGACCTACGCGACCGTTGAGGCGATGGCCAACCGCATGGCCCAGGCTTTGCGCGAGCATGGCGTCCGGCCCGGCGACCGCGTGGCTCTCTTCCTGCCCAACAGCATCGAGCTGGTCGCAGGCATCTTTGCGGTGCTGAAGGCGGGCGGCGTTTTCGTGGTTGTCAACAGCACCACGAAGCGGGATAAGCTCGTCTATATGCTCAACAACTGCCGCGCTGCGGCTCTGGTTGGGTTAGCCCGCCAGGCATCGCTGCTCGAGCAAGTGATGGCGGAGACGCCTTCGCTGCAGGCAGCAATCGTCGTCGGCTCGGCCGGCAAAGCGCTGAGCAGCACGCGGCCGGTGCTCACCTTTGGCGAGATCCAGGAATGTTATCCGCCGGAGTCGCTGCCGCGCACGGGAAATGACGATGACCTGGCCTGCCTGATCTATACCTCTGGAAGCACCGGCGAGCCGAAAGGGGTGATGTCGGCGCACAGCAACGTCGTCTTCGCTGCGTCGTCGATCATCAGCTACCTGCAGAATACGCCCGACGATATCGTCATCAACGCGCTGCCCCTTTCCTTTGACTATGGGCTCTACCAGCTTCTGATGACCTTCAAGTTCGGGGGCACACTGGTGCTGGAGCGCAGCTTCGCCTATCCGGCGCAGGTGCTGAAGCGCATGGCGGAAGAGCGGGTGACCGGTTTCCCGGGCGTGCCCACGGTCTTCGCACTGTTGCTGCAGATGGACCTCAGCCCGTATGACCTCAGCTCGCTGCGCTACATCACCAACACGGCAGCCGCGCTGCCGCCGAGCCACATCCTGCAGATCCGCGAGAAGTTCCCGCAGGCGACCCTCTACTCGATGTATGGGTTGACGGAGACGAAGCGGACCCTCTACCTGCCGCCCGAGCAGCTCGACGTGCGGCCCGGCTCTGTGGGCATCGCCATTCCGGGCACGCGGGTCTGGCTGGAGGACGAGGCCGGCAACCGGCTCGGCCCCGGCGAAGTCGGCGAGCTGGTTATCCAGGGCCGGCACGTCATGCAGGGCTACTGGGAGAATCCCGAGGCGACCGCCGCCCGCTACCGCGAGGGGGAGGGCGGCGAGCGCATCTGTTACAGCGGCGACCTGTTCCGCATGGACGAAGAAGGCTATTTCTACTTCGTCAGCCGTAAAGACGACATTATTAAGAGCCGGGGCGAAAAAGTCGCGCCGAAAGAAGTGGAAAGCGTGCTCTACGCGCTGCCCGGCGTCGCCGAAGTGGCGGTGATTGGCGTACCTGACCCGGTGCTGGGCGAGGCGATCAAGGCCATCATCGTCAATATGGGCGCGGAGCTGAGCGAGCGCGAAGTCATCCAGCATTGCCGGGCCCACCTGGAAGATTTCATGGTGCCGCAGATCGTAGAGTTTCGTGACGAACTGCCGAAGACGAGCAGCGGCAAGATCAAAAAGACAGGATTGAGCTGAGATGTGTGGAATTGCCGGCCGGGTGAATCTGCAATCGGATGAGGGCGTGGCGGTGGAGGCGCTGCAGACAATGCTCGGCGCCATCCGCCACCGCGGGCCAGACGAGTTTGGCGTCTACACATTCAACGACGGACAGAGCCGCGTCGGTCTGGGTAGCGCCCGGCTGAGCATTATCGACCTCAGCAGCGGGCAGCAGCCGATGAGCAACGCGGATCGGAGCCTGTGGATTGTCTTCAACGGCGAGATCTTCAATTACGTGGAGCTGCGCGCCGATCTGCTGGCGCAGGGCTGCAAGCTGGCGACCCAATCGGATACCGAGGTCATCATCCATCTCTACGAGGAAATGGGGCCGGCCTGCCTCGACCTGCTCAACGGGCAGTTCGTCTTCGCTATCTGGGATGAGCGGCGGCGCTCTCTCTTTATCGCCCGCGATCGCGTGGGCATTCGCCCGCTGCACTACACGTTCCAGGACGGCAACCTGACCTTTGCCTCAGAGATCAAGGCGATCCTGGCCTACCCCGGCCTGACTGCCGAACTCGATCCGGTGTCGCTGGACCAGACGTTTACCTTCTGGAGCCCGCTCTCGCCGCGCACGGCCTTCAAGGAGATCGTCACGCTGCCGCCGGGTCACTGGATGCTGCTGGATGCAGACGGCGAGCTGACCATTCGCCGCTACTGGGAAATGAGTTTCCCGGATGCGAGTGGCGAGAAGGCTGCGCCGGTCCCTGAGGAAGAGGCTGCCGCACAGCTCCGGGAGCTGCTGGTGGACGCCACGAAGCTCCGGCTGCGGGCGGACGTGCCCGTGGGCGCCTATCTCTCCGGCGGCCTGGATTCGTCCACGATTACGACGCTGGTCCACCGCTACACGCCGAACCATCTGGAAACGTTCTCGATTGCCTTCACCGACGCGGCCTTCGACGAGAGCCATTTCCAGGAGCGGATGGCGGCGGTGCTGGGCACGCGCCACAACCTGATCACCTGCAGCCACGCTGACATCGGCGAGGCCTTCCCCGACGTCGTCTGGCACACTGAGGCGCCGCTGCTGCGGACCTCGCCCGTACCGCTCTATCTGCTCTCGCGGCTGGTACACGAGCACAACTTCAAGGTGGTGCTGACGGGCGAAGGGGCCGATGAGTTCCTCGGCGGCTACAACATCTTCAAAGAAGCAAAAGTGCGCCGTTTCTGGGCGCGGCAGCCGGAATCGACGCTGCGCCCCGCCCTGCTGAAGAAGCTCTACGCCTACGTAGGCCACCTGGCCGACGGCAACTCTGCTTACCTGCAGCGCTTTTTCGGCCAGGGATTGCAGGAGACAGACGACCCGTTCTATTCGCACCGTATCCGCTGGAACAATACGATCCGCAGCAAGCGCTTCTTCTCGCCGGAGATGCAGGCGGCAGGCGCGGCGAGCGATGAGATCACTGCGCCGCTCGCGCTGCCGGCCAGTTTCCGGCAGTGGAGCCCGCTGGCGCAGGCGCAATACCTGGAAGCGACCATCTTCCTGCCGGAATACCTGCTCTCGTCGCAGGGCGATCGGGTCGGCATGGCCCACTCGGTAGAGGGACGCTTCCCGTTCCTCGACCATCGGGTCGTGGAGTTCTGTAACGCGCTACCTGCCCACTACAAGCTGCGCGGCCTGCAGGAGAAATACCTGCTCAAGCGTGCGGTGCGCGACCTGCTGCCGGAAGAGATCTGGCGACGGCCGAAGCGACCGTACCGGGCGCCGATTCACCGCTCGTTCTTCCCGGACGGGCGCCCGCTGGCCTGGGTCGCCGAGGTGCTCTCGCCGGGCCGGATTGAGGCCGTCGGCGCGTTCCAGGCGCCGGCTGTCGAAAAACTGGTACAGAAGGTGGCGCGCATAGGCACGCTTGGAGAGACAGACGACATGGCCCTGGTGGGCATTCTCTCCACGCAGCTATTGCACCACCACTTTGTCGCCAACTACCGCCGCCCGGAGCCGGTCGGCCGGCGCGAGTCGTGCCGTGTCATCTGCCACGGCGAGTGGGCCCGGCGCGAAGGAGAAGTAGAGTTAACCGCATGAACCGCAGCTTTCACCGCAACATCCTGCACCTGGACCCTGACGCCGAAGTCGAGCGCATCGTCGCCCAACTTCGCCATGACATCTATAACGTGCTGCGCCGCAAGGGGGGCGTGCTGGGCGTCAGCGGCGGCGTCGATTCTGCCGTCGTTCTGGGCCTTGCCGTGCGCGCGCTCGGGCCCGAGAATCTGGTCGCACTGCTGCTGCCAGAGAGGGAGTCCAGCCCGGATAGCGCCCGGCTGGCCCGGCTGGTCTGCAAGCAGTTCGGCGTTACGCCGCTGGTGGAGGATGTAACGGGCGCGCTGCTGGGCTTCGGCTGTTACCAGCGGCGCGACGAAGCGGTGCGGGCTGTCTTTCCCGAATATGACAGCACCTACCGGATGAAGATCACGCTGCCCGGCGAGCTGCTCGACCGGGATACGCTGAACATCTTCCGGGTGACGATTATCAGTCCGGAGGGCGAAGAAAAGAGCCGCCGCCTGCGGCCCGAACAGCTACAGCAGATTGTGGCGGCCTCCAACTTCAAGCAGCGCAGCCGCGCGGCAATGCTCTATTACCACGCCGAGCTGCGCGACTACGCCGTCATCGGCACGCCACAGAAAAACGAGCACGACCAGGGCTTCTTCGTCAAATACGGCGACGGGGCGATGGACGTGCGGCCGATTGGCCATCTGTACAAGACGCAGGTCTACCAGCTGGCCGAATACCTCGGCGTGCCCGAAGAAATCCGCACGCGCCCGCCCACGTCGGACACGTATAGCGCAAGCAGCACGCAGGAAGAGTTCTTCTTCCGCCTGCCGTTTGAGCTGATGGACTTGCTCTGGTACGCGCTGGAGCACGACATTCCCGCAGCCGAGGCAGCCCAGGAGATGGGCCTGGCCGAAGAGCAGGTGCAGCGCGTCTACGACGATCTGCAGCGCAAGGCCCGGACCACCGATTACCTGAGGATGCCCCCGCTCGGGCTGGACGAAGCGCCCGGCGGCAACGGCACTGGCTAGAGCCCACCCCATCGCCCGCGCGGGCGAGGAGAGCAACCAAGTGCAAAGACAATATATGGCCCTGAGCGGCCTGGCTATGGCGCTGGTCGTCCTGAACCATGCCATTCATATGGGGCTGCTGGGCCTTTCCCGGTTGGGCTACCCGGCGCTGCCCGATGGCTGGCGCTTCACGCTGACGGCGGTGCAGGCGCTGGGTGCGTTTGCCGTGCCCATCTTCTTCGTTGTCTCCGGCTCTTTCATGGCCTATGCCGCGCGCAGCGCGCCTCGCCTGTCGGCGTCGTTCGTCTGGAAGAGCGTGCGCCACATCGTCTGGCCCTACGTGGTCTGGTCGCTGCTCTATTACGTGCTGATGGCCGTCCACCAGGGAGAACGGTACAGCGCTCTGGGCTACCTGAAGAACCTGGCGGTCGGCTATCCGTTCCACTTTGTGCCGCTGCTGATCGCCTTCTACCTCCTGTCGCCGCTGCTGATTCCGCTGGCCCGGCGCTTTAGCTGGCTGTTGCTGGCGGCGTTCGGGCTGTACCAGCTTTTCCTGCTGGCGCTGCGCGAGCCGGGGTTGTTCGGTTTCGCCTTCCCGGCGCAGATGGACGTTCTTTTCCCGCTGGTGCTGGGCAATCCGCTGGCAGACTGGGCGATCTACTTCCCCATGGGGTTGGTCTTCGGCCTGCATGCGGCCCGGTGGAAGCCCCGATTGCTGAGCTATCGCTGGGCTCTCGTAGCAGCCACCATCTTGCTCTTCGGCGCGGGGCTGCTCGACGTGGCCGGCTGGCTGGAAGCGCCCTGGGCGCGTTACCTCTGCCCGGTGCCGTTGATGTTTATCCTGCCGACGATTGAGCGCAAGGCAATCCCGGCGGTTGGGCAGCTGGAGACGGTCGGCAAGCGCTCCTATGGCCTCTACTTGACGCACCTGATCGTCATGAACCTGGTGCTCATAGCCCTGGAGCTGATTGGCGGACAGACGGTCGTCATGGTCGTGCTGATCTTCCCGCTGCTCCTGGTCGCCGGGCTGCTGGTTCCCATGCTGCTGATGGGCAGCTTCCAGCAGCGCGGCGCGACACGTAAGGTTTATCGCTACGTCTTTGGCTGAGATGATTCGTGAACAACTCCACACCCTGGTCGGCAAAACAAAAACCGTGAAAGCACGCTCTACTCCCTATCTACGCACGCTGGCGCTGGAGAAAGGCCTGGCGCGCGGGCAGACGGACTATACACGCTTCCTGATTTTGGGACGGTCGCGCGTGGGCTCGAACTTCCTACGCGGCCTGCTTAATTCGCATAGCCAGATAACAGTCTTCGGCGAGCTATTCCAGAACAAGGAGGAGATTGGCTGGGCGATGCCCGGCTACCGCCAGAGCAGGCGCCTGATGACGCTCTTCCACGAGGAGCCGGTGCGCTTTCTGGAGGAGAAAGTCTTTCACCCCTTTCCGCATGGCGTGGCGGCAGTTGGCTTCAAGCTCTTCTACTACCACGCCCGCGACGAGGCGTGGCGGCCGGTGTGGGACTACCTGCAGGCCGAAACCGGCATCAAGGTTATCCACCTGCGACGCGAAAATATCCTCAGGACGCATCTGTCCAAGCAGCAGGCGGAGATGACGGACGTCTGGGTGAACACGGACGGCGTGCAGCAGAAGCGACCCGGCGTCGTCCTTAGCTACGAAGACTGCCTGGAGGCGTTCACCAAAACACGCCGCTGGGAAGATGAGGCCGGCGCTTTCTTCGCGAACCACGAGAAGATCGACGTGGTATACGAAAGGCTGGCGGCTGATTACCGGCCGGAGATGGCGCGCATCCTGGCTTTCCTCGGCGTGCCGCCCGAGCCGCTGGCGCCGCAAACCTACAAACAGCCGGGCCGCCCTCTATCGGAGGCGATCCTTAACTACGGCGAGCTGAAAGAGCAGTTTGCCGGCACGGAATGGGCCTCATTCTTCACTGAATGACGGTAACTGGGGAAGGCGACGAACGATGCGGATGTCCATCGTCATTGTCAACTGGAATACGGAAGCGCTGCTGCGCCAGTGCCTGGCGTCGATTCTGGCTCATCCACCTGAAGGCGACTACGAGGTCGTCGTGGTCGATAATGCTTCGACCGACGGATCGGTAGCCATGGTGCGCGACGAGTTTCCCAGCGTGACGCTGCTGGCGAACGAGAAGAACGCCGGCTTTGCCGCAGGGAACAATCTGGCGATGGAAGCCAGCACGGCCGATATGGTTCTGCTCCTGAACTCGGACACGGTCGTGCGGCCCGGCGCGTTGGAGACACTGCGGCAGTTCATGGAGCGCCATCCAGAGGCGGGAGCTGCCGGCGCCCGGCTGCTCAATCCTGACGGCTCGCTGCAGCCTTCCTGCTTCCCGCTGCCGACGCTGCTGAGCGAGGGGATGCATCTCTTCCACCTCGATCATCGCCGGCGCCGGGTGATGCACGAATGGGACGTGTCGCAGCCGAGACGTGTGGACGTGCTGCTCGGCGCCTGCATGTTGCTGCGGCGCGAAGCTGTGGCACAGGTAGGGCTGCTCGACGAAGGCTACTTCATGTACTCGGAGGAAGTTGATTACTGCCGGCGGCTGCAGGAGGCCGGCTGGGCGCTCTACTGGGTGCCCGAAGCCGAGGTCGTGCACTATGGCGGGCAGAGCACGCGCCAGGTAGCCACGGAGATGTTCTTGCGGCTCTACGCCGGCAAGCTGCGCTACTTCCGCAAACACGAAGGCGCACGCGCCGGGCGGATCTACAAGCTGATTCTCTTTGCTGCCGCTCTCTTCCGGCTGCTTCTGGTGCCGCTGGCGCTCCTGGCCCCGGCGCCAAAGCGCCAGGAACAGCTTTCGCTCGCCCAGCGCTACCTGAAGCTGGTCAGCGTGCTGCCGCAATATTGAGCATTCTGCAGCGCCACTTCGTATAAACATTACCTCTTTGTCTGCCAATTACCGGTCATAAACCGAAGGTTTACGCAATAATGTTATCCAGACTGCAGCGCGCCGCGCGCTGGTGGCAGGATAAGTCGCGCCTCCTTGCCGCTATTCTTGCCGTTTCCGTCCTGTTACGCGCCGGCGCGGCGCTCTACTTTGGCAACGAGGTCGTCGAGCTGCCGGGGGCCACCGATCAGCTTTCCTACCACAACCTGGCCCTCCGGCTCCTCGGCGGGCACGGCTTCTCCTTTGGTGAGCCGTGGTGGCCGATGACCAGGGCCGGCGAGCCGACTGCCCACTGGAGCTTTCTCTACACTCTCTATGTAGCCGCGGTCTATGCCGTCACGTCGCTGAGCCCGCTGGCGGCGCGGCTCGTCCAGGCCGTCATCGTCGGCCTGCTCCATCCGTATCTGGCCTATCTCCTGGGCAAGCGGGTGGCGGGCAGCAGCGCCGGGCTGGCGGCTGCCGCTCTGACCGCGGTCTACGTCTACTTCGTCTACTACGGCGGCACGTTAATGACCGAGGCGTTCTACATCGCCGGGCTGCTCGCCTCGCTTTACCTGGTCCTCCTGCTGGCGGATGCCGAGGGTAAAGGGCAATGGCGGTGGGCGCTGGCTCTCGGGCTGGTTCTGGGCGCAACCATCCTGCTACGGCAGCTCTTTATGCTGGTCGTTCCCTTTCTCTTTCTCTGGCTCTGGTGGGTACGCTACCGGCGAGGGCAGCGGCTCCCAGTTGCCGCCACCCTGCTTGCCGGTGCGGTCGTCGCGGTGATGATCCTGCCCTTCACAATATGGAATTACGCCCGTTTCGATAGCTTCGTCCTGCTGAACACAAACGCCGGTTATGCCTTCTACATGTCCAACCATCCGGTGTACGGCACGCGCTTCGAGCCGATCCTCTCGGAGCAGGTCGGCGGCTACCAGCAGCTTATTCCCGAAGACGTGCAGCTCCTGGACGAGGCAGCCATGGACCGGTTCTTTCTCCGGCGCGGGCTGGAATTCGTGCGTGAGGACCCGGGGCGCTACGTGCTGCTCTCGCTGAGCCGCATCCCGGTCTACTTCACCTTCTGGCCTTCGGCAGGCTCCGGCATGATCAGCAACCTGTCGCGTGTGGCCAGTTTTGGCCTGATGTGGCCGTTCATGCTCGCCGGGATGGTCATCGTCCTGCTCCGGCAGCGGGCGGCCATCCTGAGCCATCCAGCAGCACCGCTGCTGCTGTTCGCCGCCGTCTACACCGGCATTCACGTTCTGTCCTGGGCTCTGATCCGCTACCGGCTGCCGGTCGATGCGGTGATGCTGGTTTTCGCCGGCATCGCCGCCGTCGAGCTGCTGCAATGGCTACAGGGCCGGCACGCGCTTCGGGCCCGGCACGCCCACCTGTCGGAAATCTAGGCAACGAAGGACGTTATGCGCATTCTTTATGTCGTTCCCTATACGCCGAACCTGATCCGGGTGCGGCCCTACAACTTGATCCGCGCTCTGAGCGAACGGGGGAACCAGGTGACTGTGCTAACGCTGGCAACCAACGAAGCCGAGTGGAGCGATGCGGCGGCGCTGGCGACGACCGGCCCCCGGGTGATCACGCAGGGTATCAGCCGTCTGCGTTCTCTGGCAAACTGCCTGACCGCCCTGCCGACGGCCATGCCTCTGCAAGCCGCCTATTCCTGGCAGCCCGCGCTGGCGGAACGTCTGGTCAGCCTGACAAGCAACGGCGACGGCCCGTATGACGTCGTGCACGTCGAGCACCTGCGCGGCGCCCGGTATGGGCTGCGGCTGCTGAAGGCAAGGCTCTCGCCCTGGCCGCCCATCGTCTGGGATAGCGTGGACTGTATCAGCCATCTCTTCCAGCAGGCGGCCGAGCAGAGCGCGAGCCGTGCCGGTCGATGGATGACCCGGCTGGAGCTGGGCCGCACCACCCGTTATGAAGCCCGGCTCATCCGCCGCTTCGATCACGTGCTGGTCACGTCGCCTGTAGACAAAGAAGCGCTGCTGGCGCTGCCCTCCGGCAAGAGCCGGCCTCCTGCCTCGATCACCGTCATCCGTAACGGCGTAGACCTGGATTACTTCCGGCCTGCCCCGGAGAGTGTGCGCGAAGAGGCTACGCTGGTTTTCAGCGGCAAGATGAGCTACCACGCGAACGTCACCATGGCCCGGCATCTGGTGGAGGACATCCTGCCGCGCGTGCGCCGGAGCATTCCCAACGCGCGACTGCTGATCGTGGGCAAAGACCCGCCGGGCGAAATCGAGGCGCTGGGTCAGAAGTGGCCTGGGGTCAGTGTAACGGGCACCGTGCCGGACGTGCGGCCTTATCTGCAGCGGGCGACGCTGGCAGTGGTGCCCATGGTCTATGGAGCCGGCGTACAGAACAAAGTCCTGGAGGCGATGGCCTGCGCGACACCGGTGGTGGCTTATGCCCCGGCAGTCGCCGCTCTGTCGGCCACTGTGGGCAAGGATGTGTCGGTGGCCGAGAACGCGGAGGAATTGGCGGGGCAGATTATTAACCTGCTCCAGGAGCCGGAGAGGAGGCGGCAGATCGGAAGGAACGGGCGGGCATATGTCGAGCGGGAGCACGACTGGAACACCATCGCAGCACGGCTGGAGGGGGTCTATCAGGCGGCCATGGTCAGGCGAGCCTGACACAGCCCCAGGTTGCTGCGCGCGCCTGCGTCCGTCGGGCGCAACCCATTGTTACTCTATCTTGCGGAGGAAATACGAATGCTTGGCACATCTACCAGGGCTGCCACAGAGCCGTTAGCAACCACCTTTCCGGCTCCTATCTACCGGTCCGGAAAGGCTGCTATTTCGCGACCGGCACAGTGGCGCGCTTTCATCATTGCGCTGGTCGTGTCTGATCTCTTGCTTACCGGGCTGGCTTTCCGGGTCGCCTACCTGATCCGGTTCCACCTGGGCCTACCGTTCTTTCAGCTAAACGTTACACCATCATTCTCTTTATACCGTACCTTTGCTCTGGGTCTCGCCGTCGTCTGGGTCGCCATCTTTGCAGCGAACGGGCTCTACCAGCGTCGCAATCTGCTCGGCGGCACCCGCGAATACTCGCATCTCTTCCGGGCGGCGAGCACCGGCATGTTACTGGTCGTGCTGGCCGGCTTCCTTGAACCCGGCCTGATCTTTGCCCGTGGCTGGCTGCTGCTGGCCTGGATCCTGACCTTTCTGGCTACGGCCACCGGCCGCTTCTTTCTGCGTCGCGTTGTCTATTCCCTGCGCAAGAAGGGCTATTTCCTGAGTCCGGCCCTGGTCGTCGGTATCAATGACGAGAGCCGCTCGCTGGTCCGCCAGCTCGTTAGCTGGCGTACTTCGGGTCTGGACGTGCTCGGCTGTGTAGACGACCGCGTGCCGGCCGGCACCTGGGTGGAAGGGACGCTCTATTCGCTGGGTGGAATCGACGCTATCGACGAGTACATCGACCGGTATGGCGTCGAAGAAATAATCCTGGCCACCAGCGCCCTGACGCGCCAGCAGATTGTGGAGGTCTTCAGGCGCTACGGAATGTGTCCGAATCTGAACCTGCGCCTCTCCTCTGGGCTGTTCGAGATCATCACGACGGGCCTGGAGGTGCAGGAGACGGCTTACACACCGCTGGTCAGCATCCACCGGGTGCGCCTGACGGGCATCGACCGTCTGTTCAAGCTGGCTCTGGATTATTCTCTGACCATTCCCGGGCTGCTGGCTATCGCGCCGCTGCTCCTGCTGATTGCCATCGCGATCAAGCTCGACTCGCCCGGTCCCGTGATCTACCGGCGTCGCGTGATGGGCGTCAACGGCCGGCAGTTCGACGCCTACAAGTTCCGGACGATGCACGTCAACGGTAACGAGATCCTGGCGAACTACCCGGAGCTGCAAGAGAAGCTTGCGCGCGAGCACAAACTGAAGAATGATCCCCGTGTGACCCGGGTGGGCCGGCTGTTACGTAAGGCCAGCCTGGACGAGCTGCCGCAGCTGTTCAACGTGCTTAAGCGGGAGATGTCACTCGTCGGCCCGCGCATGATTTCGCCCGAGGAGATGGAGATGTATAAAGAATGGGGGCTTAACCTGCTGACCGTCGATCCGGGCATTACGGGGCTGTGGCAGGTCAGCGGCCGGTCGGAGATTTCCTACCGCGAGCGGGTTGAGCTGGACATGCATTACATTCGTAACTGGACGATCTGGCTGGACCTGCAAGTGCTGATGCAAACCGTTCCCGCCGTGCTCAAAGGCCGGGGCGCCTACTAGCCTGG
>JAAYYY010000446.1 GCA_012515125.1 Chloroflexota bacterium | reverse complement strand
TACGTCAGGGGCGCGCCGATGGACTCCAGCACCCGGCGGACGTGCGCACGCTGTCCGGCATCCAGGTTCACCATAGGCGCGCGGCTGGGACCGCCGTGGAAGCCCGTGAGCTCCGCCGCCGGCTTGACCAACAACGACTCACCCCGCGCGATCTCGTTGTACGCCCAAGACCGGAGGTTGAGCCAGGGCCAGTTGACCTGCAGAAAGTCGGCCGTGGCCGCGGCGTAATCCCCGGCTGCCAGTGTCTCCCACAGCGCGACCTCATGTGCCGGCCAGACGTTGGCCAGATGCGTCACGAACCCCGTGGCGCCCAGCAGGGCCGCTTGCAGATGCGCCGCGCTGTTGTTGATCATGGCATACGACTTGGAGAGCTCGATGTAGCCCGTCAGCGCCTCGGCCTCGGAGGTCGCCGCCCACTTGATGGCGCGGACGTTGGGGAAATCGGCCCACAGCCGGCGCAGCAGATCCATCGACATATGCGAATCGAGCCACGGTGTGTGGTAGACCATAATGCAGATGTCGATCGCCCGGGCGACGGCCTTGAAATGGGCATAGATTTGCCCCTCGTCCGGCGGGAAGTACCAGGTCGGGCTGAGCTGCACACCATCGCAGCCGGCCTGCTGGCACCACTCGGCCAGCTCGATCGCCTCGGCAGTGAGGGGCGACTGAGCACAACCCAGGATCGTCGCCCGACCTTCGGCCGCCTCCACGACGGCGGAGATGACCAGTTTGCGCTCGTCCAGCGTCAGCAGCGGGAAATCGCCGCCCGCACCGGCAGCCAGCAGCACGCCCTTGCCACGCACCATCCCACGGCGGATCTGCTGATCCACATTCTCCTGAATCGCGCGCACGTCGACCGCCAGGTCCGACGGTCTGAAGACAGTGAGCACGGGCGCCAACGGGCCCCGAATGATCTGCTTGACCTGTGAGACGTCCATCGTGTGTTCTCCTTTGAGCGAATGTATCTTGCGCGCCGGAGCGCGCCTGCGGGCGCGGTGCACCGCGCCACGTCCATCACCGCCGCTCCCCAGCACACGCGCTGCCGGGCAACGCGGCGGGACCTGCAGAAGTATATCATGGTCGTAGTGCGGGCAACAGTCGGCAGGCGCGCTGCTGTTCGCCTGTCGCACGTGTGGTAGAATGTGGCGGTATGGCAATCAGGGGCGACAAGACTCAACAGAACGCGGCTCTCCTCGTCGCCGTCGTCAGCTCCTTCCTGACGCCCTTCATGACGGCGGCGCTGAACATCGCGCTGCCCGCCATCGGCGCGGAGTACCGCCTGGACGCCGGCATGCTCGGTTGGGTCACGATCGCCTACTCGTTGGCGGCGGCGATCTTCCTCGTGCCATTCGGCAAGCTCTCGGACATGGCCGGGCGCAAGCGGGTCTTCCTGGTGGGGATCTCCGTCTTCACGCTGAGCAGCGCGCTGACTCCGGCGATGCCGACCGCGGCCCTCCTCATCGCCGCACGTATTCTCCAGGGGCTCGGCGCCGCGATGATCTTCAGCACGTCCATCGCCATCCTCGCGGCCTACTTCCCCTCCGGAGAGCGCGGCCGGGCGCTGGGATTCACCATCGCGGCAACGTACGCCGGGCTTTCCGCCGGCCCATTCCTCGGCGGCCTGCTTGTGCAGCACCTGGGATGGCGCAGCGTCTTCATCGCCACCGTGCCGTTCGGCATCCTGTCCATCCTACTCCTGCTCTGGAAGCTGGGAGGGGACTGGGACGGGGCGCCCGGCGGTCAGTTCGACCTGGCAGGCTCGCTGCTCTACGGCGTGTCGCTGGCGCTGCTGATGTATGGCCTGCGGCGGCTGCCGGCGGCGGAGGGCGCGGTGATCGCGGCGGTTGGAATCGCCGGGCTGGCAGCGT
>JAAYYY010000445.1 GCA_012515125.1 Chloroflexota bacterium | reverse complement strand
TGCGGCGCTGCGCGAGGTGCAGGCCAACGTGGACCTCGCCCGATACGCCGCGCGCGTGGCCGAAGCAGGCTACACCCTGCTCACCTGGCAGTCGCCGGAGTATCCGCGCCTGCTGCGGGAGATCCTCGGCGCGCCGCCGCTGCTTTACGTCGCGGGCAGGCTGCAGGAGATGGATAACTGGTCGGTTGCCGTCGTCGGCACGCGCCGCCTCACGTCCTACGGGCGGCAGGTGACGCGCGAGCTGGTAGCCGGGCTGGCTCGCAGCAACGTGACCATCGTCAGCGGACTGGCGCGGGGCATCGACGCCATCGCCCACCAGACGGCGCTGGAAGCCGGCGGGCGCACGGTCGCCGTGCTCGGCTCCGGCCTGGACAGCATCTACCCGCCGGAGCATCGCGGCCTCGTCCGGCAGATTGTGGAAGGCCAGCAGGGCGCCGTGGTCAGCGAATATCCGCTGGACACGATGCCGGAGGCGCGCAACTTCCCGCCGCGCAACCGCATTATCAGCGGCCTCAGCCTCGGCGTCATCGTCGTCGAGGCGGGCGAGCGCAGCGGCGCGCTGATCACGACCTCGTTCGCCGCCGAACAGGGGCGCGAGGTCTTTGCCGTGCCGGGCAACATTAACAGCCGGGCCAGCGCCGGCACGAACCGGCTTATCCAGGAAGGCGCGAAGCTCGTCACCAGCGTCGAGGACGTGCTGACCGAGCTGAACCTGACGATGGTGACGCAGCAGGTCGCCGTGCAGATGGCCCTGCCGGAAAGCGCGGAAGAGGCGGCGCTCATGGCCCACCTCTCGCCGCAGCCCGTCCACGTGGACGAGCTGGTGCAGGCGAGCGGCCTGAGCAGCGCCCAGGTGGGCAGTACGCTCGCGCTGATGGAGCTGAAGGGCATGGTCCAGCAGGTCGGCGGCATGAAATACGTGCTCTGCCGCGAGACGGCGCCGGAATATAAGGCGACAGCCTAGGGTAGGGGCCGGTTTCAAACCCGCCCGTACAATATCGCGTCAGTAGGGATGGGTTTCAAACCGGCCCCTACAGTGGAAGAGGAAGAGGAACCAGCATCCATGAAAATCGTCATTTTTGCCGGCGGCACCGGTCGCCGTCTCTGGCCTATCAGCCGGAAGCAGACGCCGAAACAATTCGAGCCGATCCTCGGCGAACAATCGACCGTGCAGCTCGCCGTGGAGCGCGTGCAGGAGCCATACGGCGCGGAGAACGTCTTCGTCTCCACCAACCGGCGCTACGAGGAGATCATCCGCCGCCAGCTTCCCGACCTGCCGCCGGAGAACATCATCGGCGAGCCGGAGCGGCGCGACCTGGCCCCCGCCGTCGGCCTGGCGATGGCCCACCTGGCCCACCACAACGAAGACCCCGACGAGCCGGTCGCCATCCTCTGGGGCGACAACGTGATGAGCGACGTGGAGACCTTCCGGGCGCTGCTGGCGACGGGCGAGCAGCTCATCCGCGACACGCTGGCCGAAATCGTCTTCATCGGCGAGACGCCGCGCTTCCCCAACGAGAACCTGGGCTGGATCGGCCTGGGCGAAGAGCGCGGCGCGATCCGGGGCTGCCCCTATTTCGCCTTCGATTCCTTTGTCTACCGCCCGCCGATGGCGGCGGCGCAGCAGATGTTCGCCGGCCGGCGCCACGTCTGGAACACTGGCTATTTCCTGACCACTGCCCGCTTTATCCGCGACCTCTACGCCCGCTTCCAGCCGGAGATGTTCGCCGGGCTGGAGGCGATCAAGAACACCATCGGCGCGCCCGATTACGACGCCGTCCTGCAGGAGCAATATCCCCGTCTGGCGCGCATCAGCTTTGACGACGCCATCCTCACCCACGTCGCGCCGCACCAGGCCGTCGTCCTGCACGGCGAGATGGGCTGGAGCGACCCCGGCACCCTGTACGCGCTCAAGGAAGCGCTGGCGGAGGACCAGGCCGAGACGGTCACCCAGGGGCTCGTCCTCGCCCAGGATACGCGCGACAGCCTGCTGTTCAACTACGAAGGTGAGAAGCTGATGGCGGTGATTGGCCTGGAAGGCATTGTCGTGGTAAACACCGACGACGCCCTCCTGGTCGTCCATAAAGATATGATTCCAAGAGTGAAAGAACTCGTGAATAGCCTCGAAGGCACCGAGTTGGAGAAATATAGCTGAGCATGACTGATTTGCAGATTGAAGGCTACTGCCTTAAATGCCGGGAAAAACGGATCATTCAGGAGCCGGTGGCCGAGTATTCCGCCAGCGGCTCGCCCGGCACGCGTGGGACCTGCCCTGTGTGCGGCGGAACTATCTACAAGATGGGCTACACGCCGCTGCACGAGGGGCTGCCCAGGCCAGACCCGGCCGAGAAGCCACAGCAGAGCCGCAAGAAAAGCGCGGCTGCGAAGAGCAGCAAAAAAAGCAAGGCAAGCGCCCGGAAGAAGAAGGGCGGCACGCGCGCTGCGACCGCAAGCAAGAAGAACAGCGGTAGCTCCGGAGGCTCCGTGCGGCGCTCCGGCAAGCTGGTGGTCGTGGAATCGCCGGCCAAGGCGCGCACCATCGGCCGCTACCTGGGCGCCGGCTACAAGGTCCGGTCGAGCGTCGGCCACGTGCGCGACCTGCTCAAGTCCCGCCTGAGCGTGGATATCGAGGACAACTTCCGGCCGGAATATCGCGTGCCCAACGAAAAGCGCGAGGTCGTGAAGGAGCTGAAAGAGGCGGCGGCCCGAGCGCAGGAGATTTACCTGGCGACCGACCTCGACCGCGAGGGTGAGGCCATCGCCTGGCACGTGCGCGAGGCGGCGGAGATGGACCCCAAGCGCACAAAGCGCGTCGTCTTCCAGGAAATCACCAAGTCGGCGATCAAGGAAGCGTTCGAGCATCCACGCGAGATCGACATGGACCGCGTCGATGCCCAGCAGGCGCGCCGCATCCTCGACCGGCTCGTGGGCTATAAGCTCAGCCCGCTGCTCTGGCGCAAGGTGCGCGGCAACCTCTCCGCCGGCCGGGTGCAGTCGGTCGCCGTGCGCCTCATCGTCGATCGCGAGCGTGAGATCGAGGCGTTCGAGCCGCAGGAATACTGGACCATCGACGCCGAGCTGAGCCAGGAAGCGCATCGCGGCGAGGACCCGCGCCCCTACTTCACCGCCCGCCTGCACAAGATAGAGGGCAAGGACCCCGCGCTGCCGAACGAGGAAGCCGTGCGGCCCCACGTGCAGGCGCTGGAGAAGGCAGCCTGGACCGTCAGCGCGGTGCGGCTTGGGCAGCGGAAGCGCAGCCCGGCGGCGCCGTTCACCACCAGCACGCTGCAGCAGGAGGCGTCGCGCCAGCTCAACTTTGGCGCCGACCGCACGATGCGCATCGCCCAGCAGCTCTACGAGGGCGTGGACGTGGGCAACGAGGGCGCCGAGGGCCTGATCACCTACATGCGTACCGACAGCCTCAACGTCTCCAAAGAGGCGCAGGCCGAGGCGCGGGAGTACATCATGGGCCGCTTCGGCAAGGAGTACGTGCCCGGCAGCCCGCGCAACTACCGCACGCGCTCTCGCGGCGCGCAGGAAGCCCACGAAGCGATCCGCCCGACATCGGTGCGCCGCACGCCGCACAGCGTCAAAGAATACCTGTCGCGCGACCAGTACCGGCTATACAACCTCATCTGGAAGTGCTTCGTCGCCAGCCAGATGGAGAATGCCCTGTACGATACGGTCTCGGTAGACATCATGGCGGGCGAGGCGAGCGTGCCCGCCGCCCGGCGCCCCTATCTCTTCCGGGCCAGCGGCTCGACGCTGCGCTTCGCCGGCTTCCTGGCCCTCTACGAGGAGACCGAGCCGGAAGACCGCCCGGAAGACGCCGAGGTGAACGTGCCTTCCGACCTGCAGGAAGGCGAGAACCTGGACATGCTGCGTCTCCTGCCCGAACAGCACTTCACCCAGCCGCCGCCCCGCTTCACCGAGGCGACGCTGGTCAAGGAGCTGGAGCAGAACGGCATCGGCCGGCCGAGCACATACGCTGCCATCATCTCCACCATCCAGAAGCGCGGCTACGTGCGCACCGAGGACAAGCGGCTCGTGCCCACGGAGACCGGCGAGGTCGTCAACGACCTGCTCGTCCAGTACTTCCCCGACGTGATGTCGGTGGACTTCACGGCGCGCATGGAGGGCGAGCTGGATGCGATTGCCGGCGGGCGGCCGTGGGTTCCCGTGGTCGGCGAGTTCTACCAGGACTTCTCCCGCAACCTGCAGGTCGCCGAGCGCGCCATGCCAAAGATCAACGTGCAGCAGGAGCCCGAGCCGGTGGGCAGGGCCTGCCCGTTGTGCGGCGGCGAGCTGCTCTACCGCAGCGGGCGCTACGGTCGCTTCATCGGCTGCAGCAACTTCCCCACCTGCCGCTACACCGAGCAGATTGTGGAGAAGGTCGGCGTCGATTGCCCCAACTGCGGCGGCGACATCGTGGTGAAGCGCACGCGGCGCGGCAAGACCTTCTACGGCTGCGCCAACTACCCGGAATGTGACTGGACGAACTGGAAGCGGCCCGTGCCCGGCGCGTGCCGCAAGTGCGGCGGGCTGCTCGTTCAGCATTCCCGCCAGATGGCCGAATGTACCGTTTGCGGCGAGCGGCAGCCGCTGCGTGAGGAAAAGGAAAAGGTCTAGGGGGCGCGCACAAGGAGGATTGAGATGGCCAAACGAAAGGTAGCGATTATCACCGACAGCACGACGGGCCTGCCGGAAGCGTGGCTGCGGGAGAACCAGATCCACGTCATTCCCCTCAACGTTCACTGGAGCGGGAAGACGCTGCTGGAAAACGTGGACATCACCGTGGACGAGTTCTACACGCGGCTACAGAGCGCGAAGGAGCTGCCGACCACTTCGCAGCCTTCGGCGGGCGCCTTTCTGCAGCTTTTCCGGGATGTCGCCGAGACGGCGGAAAGCATCGTCTGCATTTTCATCTCCGGCGATCTGAGCGGCACGGTCGTCTCGGCCCATGCAGCCCGCGACCTGTTCGAGAACCAGATTCCGGTCGAAATCGTGGATACACGCTCCGCTTCCCTGGGCGAGGCCATAATCGTCTCGGCGGCTGCCCGCGCCGCCGCCCTCGGCAAAGACCACAAGGAAGTGGCCGCCATCGCCGAGGCCGTCGCGAACCAGTTGCGGGTCCTCTTTGTCGTCGATACGCTCGAATATCTGCACAAGGGCGGGCGCATCGGCGGGGCGAAGCGGTTCGTCGGCTCCGTGCTCGCCATCAAGCCGATCCTCCAGCTACGGGACGGCAAGGTGGAGCCGCTGGCTTCCGTGCGCACGAAGCGCAAGGCTGTGGACGCCATGCTGCAGACCGTCCGGGAAGAGACGATGGGCGCCCCCGCGCTGCACATCTGCGTGGGCCACGCCGCCGCGCGGGAGGAGGGCGAGCAGCTGGCGCAGCGCATCTGCGAGGAGCTGCGGCCCAAGGAGCTGCTCTTTAACGAGCTGAGCCCTGTCATCGGCACGCACACCGGACCCGGCACGCTGGGCGTCGCCTTTTTCGACGCTGCTTTCCTGCCGGAGATTGCCTGATTGGTGGTCTGAACTGTGATTCGTGTGATTGGGATGATAGACAGGTAATGATACGGCCAACATGCTTTAGCATGTTTTCTGCGTCAGCCTGAGAATTCATTCTCAGGCGGCCCCGGCCGACGCCACCGGTCTGCTGTCGAATAGCACCCGCCGCGTTGTCTGTAGGGG
>JAAYYY010000444.1 GCA_012515125.1 Chloroflexota bacterium | reverse complement strand
GCCCCGTCACCCTGCTGGTCACCTTCGCCGATCCCGGCGCCGATACGCATCACTATCAGGTCCAGTGGGGAGACGGAGAGACCAGCCAGGGGAACGTACAGGCCGGGGCCAGGCAGTTCTCGGTAGCCCATACTTACCAGGCTGAGGGCGACTATACGGCGACCATTCGCGTCGACGACGACGACGGCGGTATGGACACCGAAACGCACGGTGTCCAGGTTATCATCCCAGATCCAGACCCAGACCCAGACCCAGGGGAGACAGACTTCGTCGTCTATCTACCGGGGCTCCGGCGCTAACTGCCTCGGCGCCGGCCGGTGAAGAAACGCTCCGGCCGGCGCCCTTCCCGGGATCAGTCGCTGGCCTGCACGCCGGGTGCGGCCTGTAGCGCTTCCGTTGCCACCTGCGGGTCGAACGCGATGAGATGCCCGCCGCCGATATTGACCAGCAATGCTCCTGACGGGGCGGGAAGCAGCCAGTTGTCGCCAAGAATCGCGGTGCGGGTTCCGCCGTTCAGCAGGCGCGTCAGATTGCCGCTTTCCGCATCGATGGCAAAGACGGTGACCAGCGTCGTCGCTCCTTCGTCCACGAGAGTCAGAAAAGCTTGCTCGCCATGCAGCGCCAGATACGCCGGCCCGCTGCCCGCCTCCCGATAGGAACGCTCCCAGAGCAGGTTCCCGGCGGCGTCGAGGCGCAGCAGCCGGCTATCGGCGAGGTCCCGATGGGCTACTAGCAGGCCGCCGTCGGGCAGAGCCAGCGCGTCGCCGTCGCCGTGGGCGGCGCTGCCGGGCATGGCGCGCGGCAGCGCCAGGACCAGCTCGGCCGTGTGTGTCTCGGTGTCGAAGCGGTAAATCCCCTCGCGCGTGTAGAGCCAGAGCCCCTGACCGGGCCAGCCAAACGGCGTGCCGGCCGGCACGGGCTGCCACGCTGCGGCGCCGTCAGCAGCCAGCGACCAGAGCACCGTCTCTTCCCGGCCAACCGGCAGGAATAACGTATCGCCGGCCCGCATGCCCCGGCCGGCCGGCTCCTCCCACTCCTGCAGCCATAGCCGCGTGCCGCCCGTGTTCAGCGCCACTGCTTCGTCGCGACCTACCGCGACCACGCCGCCACCGGGCAGCGCGTAGAGCAGCGGAGCGCCGGTCAGCTCCAGCTCCACCTGCCAGACGGGCTCAAAGACCGGCGCCTCGCCGGCCGTGCTATAGGCAGCCAGTCGATCGCGCCGGTCTATCGTATAGACGAGCGCTTCGGCTTCGTCGAGCAGGGCGCTGACCGGCGCCGACACGGCTACTTCTACCGCTACGCGGGTCGGGTCAGGTGTGGCCTCCGGTATGGGCGTGGGCGTCGGCGGATCGGGCTGGGTCCAGCGCAGGCCGCCGTCGGCCACGCCGATGCCGTACAGGCGGCCCTGTTCCAGCAGAACGAGCACGTCGCCGGGCAGCAGCCCAATGGTCTGCCGGCCGGCCACCAGATCGTCATCCCTGTAAAGGGGCGCGCGCGCCCACAAGTAACCCGGAGAGGCTGCCAGCCGGTTAGCCCAGATGGTCAGCGAGGGCGGGAACCAACCGGCCAGCGTCGGATCCTGGAACCAGTAGCCGGGACCGGGCTCGCCGGGCATGTGGTTGCGAATCTCGAAATGGAGATGGGGCCGCCCGCGCGGGTCGCCGATCTCGGCGATCTTTTCGCCGCGCGCCACACATTCGCCGCCGCGCAGGACGACGCTGGGCGGGTCCAGATGGCCGTAGAAGGAGAGGATGGTACGACCATCGGCAAAAACGTGCTGGAGAATGATCACGCCCTGGTCGATTCCCCAGCCCAACGGATGGGCATAGACGACGCGCCCATGACCAATCGCGTGGACGGGTGAACCCAGACTTCGCCCGTTCGGGCCGGACCAGTCTTCGCCAGCGTGAAAGCCGTTGTAGCGTTCGCGGAAGCGATTGTAATCGACGCCGCCGCGATCTACCTCAACCGCATCAGGCGGGCCAACCGGGAAGTCGAAGACGTCCACGAAGCCGCAGGCTGCCCCCGGCTGCGCTTCCGGCGGGCGCAGCGCGTAGCTCCGGGGATCGCCGCTGATTTCGGCCGGTAGGGCGGTTGCCGTCGGCGTTGCGGTCGGTGTGGGCGTTGCCGTGGGCGTCGGCGGAGAGGTGGACGTGGGAATGGGCGTGAGCGTGGCGGTCGCCGTGGGCGTTGGCGGCGGCGTGTCCGTAGGGGTAGGCGTGCCATCCTCCGCGCAGCCGGCGAAGAGGAGGATTAGAAGGGTGGCCAGTACAAAGAGATAGCGAGTGGAAACAGGCGGTCTGCCCATGGAAGATAATGGTAACGGCTGGGGTGGCCTGTGGCTACGCGCGACCGGCTTCCTTTAATAGGACGTTTATCACTGGCGCGTTGCTACGCCGGTACGCTACGTCTCCCGGCAATGCTCCCTCCCGGCGGGTAGTGCGCCGTGGACAAGGAGTTGCGCCAAAATCAACCAATTCTACATTTCATATTGACATTCCCAAGTAAATATGCATAATTTTTGATATGGTATATTGAAAAATTAAATATCGGCCAAAGAAACCCACACTGACTGAGAATAACAGGAGTATACGATGTCTGAGAACACTTTCCGCCAGACCTTCGCCGTCTCTGGTCCGGCCCGTCTCTCCCTGCGCAATATCCGCGGCAAGATGACCGTGCGCCCGGCTGACGATGGTCAGGTCACGGTGACCGCCGTCAAATACCTGGACGACGGCGACCCGGATCGTACCAGCGTCGAGATGTGGCAGAGCGGGGAAGGGCACGTCTTCGTTGCCACGCGCTACCAGCGTGAGTGGCCGGGCAGGCCGTGCCGGGTCGATTATGACGTCCGGCTGCCTGCTCCCTGTACGCTGGCCCTGCGCGGCGTCACGGGCGGTGTCCTGCTGCATGGGCTCGATGGGACCTTTCGGGTGAAGATGGTCAGCGGCTCTGTTCGCCTGCAGGAGCTGGACGGCAGCCTGTGGGTCAGCAGCGTCAGCGGCGACGTGACGGCCGTGCAGTTGGGCGGGCGTCTCCACGTCGATACGGTCTCCGGCAACGTGCAGGTACAGGCGGCGCGATTGGACGTGATCGAGGCCAGCACGGTGAACGGCGACCTGACGATGGAAACGTCGCTCGCAGGCGGACCTTACCGCTTCGAGACGGTGTCCGGCGATTTGCGGCTGGTGGTGCCCCCCGAGACCAATTGCCGCGTGGAAATGCAGAGTGTGAGCGGGCGGCTGGCTATGAACGGCCTGACGCGAAAGGCCGGGCCCCTGACCGGGCGCCAGGAGGCGACACTGGGAGAGGGCGGCACGCTGGTCCGCTTCCACACTATCTCCGGCGATTGTACTGTGGGACGGCCGGTAACAGCCGGTGCAGGCGCCTCATAAGCACTACTGCCCGGTAGCGGCGCCAGGGCGGCCCTGCAGGAAGCCATCCGGGAGCGTAAGCAGTAGGCGCGCAAACAGCCGTCCGGCGACCGGCGGCTGCCAGGGTGATTGCATCCCCATGTTTGCCGCGAGCAGCTCCTGAAAGAGGGCCGGGTCGGCCCGGAAGGCCCGGACGACCCTGTTGCACAGGCCTGGGAACCGGCTCAACAGGAGGGCCAGCTCCGTCATCTGGTTTGCCGGGCGCATCAGGGCGCTGGTCATCTGTTGGTAGCGTGCCAGCGCCTGGCGGCTCACCAGGGGGGTCTGGGCCTGCATCGCCGGCGCCACCGTCTCGGACAGGCTCAGCGCCTGTGCAAACGCCAGACTCAGCCCTTCGCCGGTGATGGCGTCGAGATAGCCGGCGGCATCGCCGATGAGCAACACGCCATCGGCGACGACAGCGCGGGAGCGTTGCTGCAGCGGCCCAATCGCGCGCGCCGCCGTAACGGCCGGGACGCCCTGCAATCGCTGCGCCAGTTCGGGAAAGGCAGCCCATAGTGAGGGCAGAAGCGGGCGCCCCCGGACTGCCCAGCGCCTCTCCCGGTGCCACAGGAAAGCCACGCCGACCTGCTCTTCCGCGACCGGCGTGACGTACGCTTCCACGCCCAGCCTGCTCCAGTAAACCTCCACGCAGTCGCTCCAGGGAGCGATCCGATAATGCTGGCGGACGCCCCAGCGCCAGTGACGCCGTCTCGGCTGATCAAGCCCCGCCCAGCGCCGAACCCCCGAGCGCAGGCCGTCCGCCCCGACGAGCAGGCGCGTGCGCACGCGCTCGCCCCCAACCCGCACCTCGATCCCCTCCGGGCTGCGCTGTTCCAACTGAACGGGCGTGTTTTCGAGAATGCAGAGCGACCTGTGCTGCCGGGCCGCGTCGAGCAGGCTGCGGGAGAGGGCGGTGCGCCGGATGCCCCGGCCCGCGCCCGACCTGAAAGAGCCGGTGGCGACAGAGCCGTCGGGCGAGTGGTAGCGCACGCCGGCAAGGGGGAAGCCCACCTCGACGCCGACGCCGAGCTGGCGCAGATGGTATACACCGGCCGGCATCAGCCCTTCGCCGCAGGCCTTGTCCACGGGAAAGACCTTCTTTTCGCATAGTAACACACGTAACCCCACCCGCGCAAGCACAATACCGGCAGCCAGCCCGGCCGGCCCGCCGCCGACGATAACGGCGTCAGTCGTCTGCACCATAGATCGTCGTGAGAGATCTCTGTGAGCCCGTGCCGGGCCGCAGCGCCGCCTCCTCAACGCGAATCCGCGCCCGCAACAGCAGCAGGTTGGCTAACGAGTAGGCGAGGGCCGTCCACCACGCCGAGTGCAGGAGGGGGACAGCCGCAATTTCCAGCGCGACCCCCAGGTAATTCGGGTGGCGCAGGTAGCGGTAGATGCCGTGCGAGACGGGCGGGTCGCCGGGCCGGATAATCGCACGCGCGGTCCAGCGAGGGCCGAGGGTGACAATGGCAGCGTAGCGCAGCGCCTGACCCGTGACGAAGAGCAGGGCAGCGGGCCAGGCGAGCGCCGGCCGGAAGCGGCGCTGCTTGGCGATCACCTCCCCCCAGATGGCGACGAACCAGCTGGCGTGCAGCACCTTCATGAGCTGATACTGGCGCGGTGCATGTTCCAGGCCACCGGCAGCGAGGAGGCGGGCAGCGTGGCGCTGGCTTATCCTGACCTCCCACAGGCGCTGGGACGCCAGTGCCAGCAGGAAAACCAGGTAAACGCTTCTAGTTCGGTTCATGGGGGCCTGCCCAGCGCAGAAGGATCAACTCGGCGGCGAAGGCAGGGCCCATCGCTAACATCAGACTATAACTTCCCGTAGCGTGCGACTCTCTGAGCGTTTCCTGCAAGACGTGCAGGACCGAGACTGACGAAAGGTTGCCCACCCGCGTCAGGCTTTCCCGACTGAGGTGCAGCGTGCCCGGCGCAAGGGCGAGACCCTCTTCGAGCGCCTCGATCACTTTAGGCCCGCCAGGATGAGCAACCCACGATCCGATGTCCCCGCGCCGCAGACCATGCTCGTCTAGAAACGCATCAACGGCCGGGCCGATCTCAGTCCGGGCTATCTCCGGCACGTCTGCGCTCAGGACCACCTGAAAGCCGGAGCTGGTAACGTCCCAACCCATAACCCGTTCGGTCTCCGGGAAAAAGAGCGAGCGGCTGGCCACTATCTGCGGGGCTGGAGCCGCCGCCAGCGGATGCCCGGCGCCGGCCAGCAGCACTGCTGCCGCGCCATCCCCAAAGAGCGCCGTGGCGATGATATTGGCGATGGAGAGGTCGTCCGGCTGGATCGTCAGCGAGCACAGCTCGACGGCCAGGAGGACGGCTACCTCATCCGGGTGACCGGCCAGGTAATCGGCGACGCGGGCCAACCCGGCGACGCCGCCCAGGCAACCGAGACCAAACAGCGGCATACGTTTCAGGCCGGCCGAGAAAGGCAGGCGGTTCATCAACCGGGCGTCAAGCGTCGGGACGGCGATGCCCGTGACGGTCGTCGTCGTCAGCAGCGCCACCTCGTCTGCGTTCACGCCTGCCTGTTCGAACAGGCAGCGCAGCGCCTCTTCCCCCAGTGCGGTCGCGACTTCAATCCATGCATCGTTGCGCCCCTGAAAACCCTCGAGCCGGGGATAATCCTGGATGGGCAGCGCCAGGTGGCGTCCCTGGACGCATACGTGCCGGTGGAGCTGTTCAAAGCGGGCGATACGCTGCTCGCTGCCCTGCCAGTATCGCTCGCGCAGCTGTGCGGTCAATAACTCCTGTGAGTAATAGTTAGGGGGAAAAACGGCCTGAACGCTGCAAATCGACGGATAACTGTCCATATTCCTCGACCCTCGACCTTTCATCCGGTCTGGCGCCAGCAGTCATTTCTTTGCCCTGACCGATAGAACCGTGCAACTGCCGCTCACACAACTGGCTGCAAGACCCGGCGACCGCCTGACGATGCCGTCGATGCGCCGGGCCTATACACACTTTAAGAAATAAGTGTAGGAGCCGCGTTAATCTGGCCGGCCGGTTGGCATTACTGTCCATTAATGCTATGGTAGCATCCGCTTCTATCCAGTAAACGGTGATGCTGATGGTTAACCCACCGCAGATACCATGGTCCGGAGAAGTCTCAGATTAAGAACGCGGATGGCTCTGTCGTACGTGGCCATCACGTTGGCGATCGTGCTCCTGCTGGAGGCGGTGGTCGTCGGTTCGGTCCTATATGTTGTCACACGTTCGCCGCTGAGCGGTTACGTGGCTTTGCAAACGGCCTCTCAGGCTGCGGAGGTCATGGCGTTGCGGGCCGCGGTGCAGGCCGGCGACGCTGCTCTCAGCCCGACGAGCACCTTTGAGCCGGACCAGGAAGGCTCGTTGACCCTGAGCCCGCAGGACATGGGGCCATCGCTCTCCTGGTTTGAGCTGCATGTGCCCTATGTCGCTCCCGGAACGGCCGCGCCGCAGCGCTCCGCGATGGCTCTGCTGGTCAGACCGGATGGGCGCGTGCTGTCCAGCTCTTACCCGGAGCGCTATCCGGCCGCCTCACCGGCGGCGGATGTCCTGGGCGAGGATGCTGCCCTGGTCGACGCGGCTCTGCGCGGCCAGAGAGACGGGACGGCCCGGGAGATGTCACAGAACCGGACGGTGGCCGTCGCCCGCACAGTTTGGAGCCGGGCAGACGAGCCCATCGGCGCCGTCTACGTGCGCGCGCCGGCCGGTGCGCCGCCCGGCCAGAGCCTGCTGTCCGACGTGGGCGCCGTGCTCATCCCCAGCGGCGCGCTCTGGTTATGCCTGATGCTGCCGCTTGGCCTGCTCTTTGGCTTCCTGTCCACCCGCGGCCTGATCCGGCGCATCGAGCGCCTTGCCGGGGCAACGGCCCGTTTCCGGGATGGGGACACCGCTATCCG
>JAAYYY010000443.1 GCA_012515125.1 Chloroflexota bacterium | reverse complement strand
TTCCATCCCATCCACGCCATCTGGCTGGTCTACCTGGGCAACACGCTCGCTCGCGGTAGCGCCCGCGCCGTCGTCCCCACCCGTGTTGCCGGGGCGCACCGCCCGACGCCAGCGCTGGCAGCCGGCGACTAGGCTCCCACTTCTCCCACCAGTCCCGCGGGTTGGCTCGGCCGACGAGCCGGCCCGCGGGACTTTTTTGTTTCCGGATCGGGCGTTCAGCGCGAACGGTTGCCGTTTTTACCCAGGCTGCGCAGTGCGGGACGCCACTGGGGGACGACGATGTAGAACGTCAGCCACACAATCATCGCGTAGGCAAGCACGCCACCGGCCGTGAGCAGCAGGCGCTCCAGCAGGGAGAGCGGCACGCCCGGTTCGACGGCGTGGCTCATCAACAGGGTGAGCACCAGCGAGCCCAACAGGCTAGCCAGAAATACAGCGATAAGGCACCGTTCGTTTGATTTCTCCATTGTTAAACCTCTCCCATAATGATCTTCAAACGGTTGCGCATTGCTGTATACCGCACGTGGTATACTGCTGCAAAGCCAGACCAACGCGTTCACAGCCGACGGACCGGGGTAGTTCGGACGTTATGGCAAACGGGCCTTTCTACGAATCATAGACGAGGGCTCAGGCAATCCCCAATGTGAAGCCGCTGTAGTCGTCCCCCAGCTCGTCGTCTCAACTTGCCAATTGGGCGCACGCCAAAGCGCAGCTATCCATTGCGGATTATCGTTAGAAACCTGTTAGCGGCAAGTGAAACCCGGAAGGAACTCGAAAAAGGCAGGAAGTATTAATACGGGGAATCATTCTGTTATGATGGTAGCGGAGGCCAGCAAGCGGTGAAGATCCTCAAGGCCACGGCGACGGACTGGGCAGACATCCGCCGGATCTATATTCAGGGAATCCGTACCGGCAACGCGACGTTTGAGACAGAAACCGATATACCCGACGGCGACGTCTGGTTCGCGGGCAAGCTGCCCGGCCTCGTCTTCAAGGTGGTAGCCGAGGGGGGCGAGATGCTTGGCTGGGCAGCGCTGGCGCCGGCGTCGAAGCGGCGGGCGTACGCCGGCGTCGCCGAGCTGTCCGTCTACGTGGCGGAAGAGGCGCAGGGCCAGGGCGTCGGCTCCGCCTTGCTTGCCCATCTGGTACAGGCCGCCGAGGACGCGGGCATCTGGACGCTGCAGACGAGTATCTTTCCGGAGAATGAGGCCAGTATCCGCCTGCACCGGCGCGCCGGTTTTCGCATTGTCGGCACGCGGCAGCGCATCGCCCGCCTCAACGGCGTCTGGCGCGATACCGTGCTCATGGAGCGGCGGAGCGACCGGATCTGAACAGGACGAAACTCCCCTTGCCAACCGAAACGGCGTGAGTTATGTTCAGGAGGCGTGGTGTAGCGGGGCAAGCCTGGAGTGGACAGTGGCCAACAACGTGGCGGCTTACCAGAAAGCAATGAAGCTGGGGGAAGCGTATAGCCGGCAAGGGCAGTGGAAGCAGGCTTTCCAGGCCTTTCGCAGCGCCCTGGCGGAATTTCCGCAGCGACCCGAGCCCTACGCCGGCCTGGGCGATGCCTGTTTTGGTCTGAAGATGGTGGACCGGGCCCTGGAGAGCTACAAGCTCGCGGCGCGCTACTCGCGCGGCGACATCCGCTACATCCAGCAGGTCGCCGATCTCCAGGAGCGGCTCGGCCAGCTGAGCGAAGCCGCGCGTACTTACCAGGCGGCGGGCGAGCTGGAGCTGCGCCAGCGCCATCTGGAAGCCGCCGTGGCGAACTGGGAGCGTGCCGTGCGGCTGGAACCGGCGCTGCTCGGAGCTCACCGCCGGCTGGCGATGGTTTTCCAGCGGCAGGACAACGTCAGGTCGGCGGTGCGCGAATATCTGGCTATTGCCCGCATTCTGCAGCTACGCGGGGAGCAGGACAAGGCGCTGCAGATGTGCCAGGCGGCGCTCAGGCTCGACCCGGGCAGCGAGGACGTGTTGCTGGCGATGGAGCTGGTGCAGCATGGCGAGCAGGCCCTGGAGAGCGCGCCGCCTCAGCCGGAGATGGCGCCGGAAGAAGCGGCGGAGCGCGAAGAGATGGCCGAGACCGTTCGCCAGATCGCCCAGACCTTTGAGCAGGAGCAGCGACTGTGGCAGGCGGAGCGGGCGCCGTCCCAGCCCGACGACCCGGTTGCCCTGGCTATCAGCCGGGCACAGGATGCACTTGCCGAAGAGATCTTCCGGGAAGACGAGGACGACCGCACAGGCGGCCCGTTGAGCAAGCTCGAACGCGACGCTCTGTTGGGTCAGGGTATGGACTTTCAGGCACGCGGACAAACCAGGCAGGCGATCACCTGCTACGAAAAGGCGATTGCCGGCGGGCTCCGGCTGCCGGCTGCCCTCTTTACCCTGGGGATTCTCTACCTGGAAGACGGGCAGCGCGACAGGGCCAAACAGCTCTTCGCCCGCGCCGCGCAGGACAGCAGTTATATCCCGGCCATCCGGCTGGCCTGGCAGAAACACAGCTAGCTGTAGACGATCACCACCAGCCGGCGCGGGCCGTGGACGCCAATCGCCAGGGTCTGTTCAATATCCGCCGTCTTGCTCGGCCCGCTGATCAGCGTGACGTTCGCCGGTAGCGGCTGTTCCTGCTGTTCCACCAAGGCGAATAGATCGGCCACCAGCCGGTCCGCCGGGAGCAGGACGACGTGGACCGGCGGCAGCAGGGTGACCAGCCGGCTGCGCCCCGGGCCGCTATCGACGACGACCGTTCCCGTCTCGGAGAGGGCCGCCTGCGCGCTGCTCACCCCCACATCCGCTTCGGCACAAATCGCGCGCAGCGAGCCGGTGGTCTGGCCCACAACATGCCACTCAAACGCAGGCAGCCGCTCCGGCAGGTCGAGGCTGTCCAGAGGAGGCTCGTCCTGGCAGACGATGCGCCGGGCGCCCAGCTCCACGAGAACGCGTTCCAGGCGGCTTACGGCGGCGCCGGCGTCGTCCTCCACAAAGGTTTCGCCGTGGGACGCCTCCAGCGCCTCCACGAAACGGCTGACGAGATCGGGAAAGGTGCGCGGCGATTGCCAGCTACCGGGATGTGGTTCGCCGCCGTTCCCCCGGCGCAGACGGCGCAGGATCTCCTGCCGGGCCTCACTCATCCTGCAGCTCCTCCCAGAGCTGGTGGAAAGAGCGCGGCGCGAAGGACGGTAGATCGCGCTCGCGGGCCGGGTTCAGCGCCGCCGGCAGGCGGATCTGCCCGTTCCTGACGAGCGGCTTCTGCCCCAGCGCCAGCGCTCCGCGGCCGAGCCGCAGCAGCCGTTCGTGGGCGAGCACAAAGGCCGCCCCTTTCTCCAGCAAAGACTCTGTCGTCGAAGCGAGGCCGTGGCGCACCTCTTCGGCGCGCAGCTCGAGCAGCATGCGCGGCAGGTCGATGCGCACCGGGCAGACGTCCTGGCAGGCGCCGCAAAGGGTACTCGCGTGGGGCAGCGCCGGGTAATTCTCCACGCCAAAGAGCAGCGGCGTAATCACGGCGCCGATCGGCCCGCTGTATGGGCTGGCGTAGGCGTGACCGCCGGCCTCGCGGTAAACCGGGCAGATGTTCAGACAGGCGCCGCAGCGGATACACTGCAGGATCTCCTCGTAAGCCGTGTCCAGCAGGCGGCTCCGGCCGTTGTCCAGCAGGATGACGTGGACTTCTTCCGGCCCGTCCGGGTCGCCGGCGCGGGCTGGGCCGGTGATCACCGTCGTGTAGATGGAAAGCGGCTGCCCCGTGGCGCTGCGCGCCAGCAGGGCCAGCCAGGCGGCGGCGTCGTTCCAGGTGGGCGCCACCTTTTCGATGCCGATGACGGCGACGTGTACGGGCGGCAGGCTGGTGACCATGCGCCCGTTGCCTTCGTTGGTCACGAGCACGATGCTGCCTGTCTCGGCGACGGCGATATTGCCGCCGCTGATGCCCATGCCGGCGTCGAGAAAGCGCTGGCGCAGCTCGCGGCGGGCCGTCGCCGTCAGCGTCGGGATATTATCGTCAGGCAGCGGCGCCCCGGTCTCCTGCACAAAGAGCGCCGCCACCTGGTCGCGCGTCTTGTGGATGGCCGGGGCGATGATGTGATAGGGCGGCTCCCCCGCAAGCTGGAGGATCCACTCGCCAAGGTCGGTCTCTACCGGCGTCACCCCCGCCGCCAGCAGGGCGTCGTTGAGGTGGATTTCCTCGGTAGCCATCGACTTGCTCTTGGCCGCCAGGGTCACGCCGCGCTCCCGCGCCAGCCGGGTGACGATCGCCGAAGCCTCGGCGGCGTCGCGCGCCCAGTGGACGTGCGCCCCGGCGGCGGTTGCGTTCTGCTCGAACTGCTCCAGGTAGCCGGCCAGATTGGCAATCGTGGCGGCTCGCACCGCCTTCAGGTGATCGCGCAGCCTGTCGGCGTCGGGCAGCTCGGCGAGCACAATCTCGCGGGCCGTGCGAAAGCGGCCGGTCGCCGTCTCCAGCGCTGCCTGTAGGTGGGCGTCGGCGACCGCGACAGCGGCCTCGCGCCGGAACTCGCCGGTACTGGCGGTCATCGCGTCGCCTCCTCCAGCACAGTCGCCAGATGGCGTACTTGCCCTGCACTCTCGCCGGCGAGACCGCGCATCTGCATCAGGCAGCCCGGATCGGCAGTGACGAGCAGCGGCGCCCCCGTATCGGCCGCCTGCTGCAGCTTTTCCGCCGTCATGGCGTTGGAGATTTCCGGCATGCGCACGGAGAAGACGCCGCCGAAGCCGCAGCAGCGGTCCGATTCGGCCATCTCGACGATCTCGTGACCGCTCTGGGCGAGCAGCCGGCGAGGCTCGGCGCGCAGGCCGAGCATCCGGCACATATGGCACGAGTCGTGATAGGTGACCGGACCGTGCGGCTCGCCGGGTGGGGGCTCCCAGCCCGCCTGATGTACCAGAAACTCGCTCAGCTCAAAGGTCCGGGCGGCAAGACGACGGGCGCGGTAGGCATAGCGCGGATTATCGCCGAGCAGGTGCGGATACTCCTTGCGGATCATCGTCGTGCACGAGCCGCTTGGCAGGACGACGGCCGGCTCGTCGGCAAAGATCGCCACGGTGCGCTCGGCGAGCTTGCGGGCCTGATCGCGAAAGCCGCTATTGAAGAAGGGCTGCCCGCAGCAGGTTTGTTCCCTGGGAAAGGACACCTCGAAGCCGGCGCGGCGCAGCAGCCGCACGGTCGCCACGCCCACCTCGGGCATCAACTGATCGACAATGCAGGTGACAAAGAGGGCTACCCGTTTTTCCGCCGTCATATCTGGCCTCCAGAACCGGTATTGTAGTACAGTTGCGGCGCGCGCGCAGACGGGAGCGTCCAGCGCCGTGTTTTGCCAGCAAAAACGCTTATGAACATGACGAACGTGACAATTCGGGAAGAAAGGCAGGGAGATGAGGCGGCGATCCGCCGGGTCAACGAGGCCGCATTCGGCCGGCCCGGCGAGGCCGGGGTCGTAGATGCCCTGCGGGCTGCGGGGCAGGCGACGCTTTCCTTCGTCGCCGAACAGGCGGGCGAGATTGTCGGGCACATTCTGTTCAGCCCGGTGGAGGTGCGGCGAGAGGACGACGCGGGCTGGCGAGCCGTTGCCTTAGGGCCGATGGCGGTGCTGCCCGGCCGGCAGGGGGAGGGCATCGGCTCGGCCCTGGTGCGCGAGGGGCTGGCCCGGTGCCGGGCGCTGGGCGAAGCGGTCGTCTTTGTGCTCGGCCACCCGGGCTTCTACACGCGATATGGCTTTGTGCCGGCGTCGCGTTATGGCATCGACTCCGAGTATGGGGGCGGCGACGCCTTTATGGTCGCGGTCCTGGAAGAAGGCGCGCTGCAGGGCCGGCAGGGGGCGGTCTTTTATGCGCCTGCGTTCCGTGATGTCACATAGGCCGGCGCCGGGAAACAGCCGGGTGTAGCCAACTTTACACTTTATCTGTAGCCCATTGATCCGTTTCTGGCGTCCAGATCGCCTATGATAAGCAGTGAAAGGAAACAGTCAGGAATCTCCTCCTCAGATTTCCTAAACCCTCCTCCCTCCTCACGAAAGAGCGGCCGCCCGGTCGCTTTTTCGTTTCTGCTGCTTGCTCCCCCTTCGGGCGCGCCATACAATGGCGATTTGAGGAGACCAACCATGCCATTGCCCCGGGCGCTGAGAGGCATTGCCGGCATAACCCTGTTCCTGATGCTCTGCCTGTTCGGCCTGCCCGCCTGCGCCGCCCCACCCGCCTCGACCCCGACCAGCGCGCCCGTCGCCGAGATCGAGCCGTTGGAAACGGCCCGCATCGCCCCGACTGTCGCCCCGACCTGGACGCGCCCGGCCCGCCCCGAGGCCGAAAGCACGCCGGCACGCGAGCTGGTTGCCACGCCACGCCCAACGCGCACACCGGCCGTGCTGCCGACGAGCACGCCGCTGGTTCTGGCAACAGCGACCACTGCCCCCACGGCGACCGCCACGGCGACAGAGACGCCCACGCCGGCCCAGATTGAGCCGCCTGCGCCGCCGGCCGGACAGCCCAATCTTCTGCCCAACCCTTCGTTCGAGGAGGGCTGGTACCATCCGGGCGGGATTGACGAACTGCAGATCCCGAATCGCTGGGCGTTCGAGTGGGAGGAGGGGACGAACCACCTCGATCCTGATCCCTGGAACGCCTGGGTGCGGCCCGAAGTGCGTGTGTTAACGGCGGAGTTCCTGCCGCCGCAGGAACACAGCACCTTCATCTGGGATGGCGAGCAGACCCTGAAAGTATTCAAGGGCAGCGGCGCGATCAGCTTCCGGCTGAAGACGAGCGTCTTTCTGGAGCCGGGCACCTATCTCTTCGTCATCCGCGTGTTTCCCGATCTGGTGGATGCCTATTTGGGAGACGGGCAGAAGGTCTGGGCGCCCGACCCGCTATCAGGAGAGGTGGCGTTTATCGTCGATGGTGTGCAGCAGCCGTGGCAATTCCCCCGCTTCGGCCAGAAGAACGAGTACCGGCAGCAGATAACCGTGGACGAGGCGGGCCTGGTCGAGCTGGGTGCAGCGGTGCGCGGCCGGTGGGCGATCACCAACAATGGCTGGTTTCTGGACAATTGGGCGCTCTACCCGCTGCAGGCGGCGCAACCCGACAGTGGCTGAGCGCGTATAGCAGGTGTAATCTTGTTACAGGCTGAGTGGCGCCTGGACGCCAGGCATACGGAGGAACAGACGATGCAAGACGAGAATGGACCGAGCATTGACGATCTGAAGGCGGACGAGAAGGCCGGATACCAGATTCCGGTCGAAGAAGACGTGGCCGGAGCAGCCAGGGAACCGGCCGCCGATATCACCGCGGCGCTGCGGGATTTCGGGCGGCAGTTCGCCAACACCATCCAGGCGGCGTGGAATAGCCAGGAGCGGCGCGAGTTTGAAGACGAGGTACGCGAAGGACTTAACGAGTTCGCGAGCGAAGTGCGCAAAGCTTTCCAGGAAATCAAAGAGAGCGCGGCTGCACAAAAAGTGAAAGAGGAAGCCAGCGAAGCGAAGGAGCGCGTCGAGCGCGTCGAGCGCGCCGACCTGGCACAGAAGGCTCAGGCCGGTCTGGTCGAGGGATTGCAGAAGCTCAGCCAGGAGCTGGGCAAGCTGGCCGACCAGTTCAGCCCGGCCGAAAAGTCGCCGTCAGACGTTCAGGACGACGAGGTTCTGTAACCCTCATGAACCCCCGGAGCAGCCATCCGGGGGGTTCTTTTTTTGCGTTCAGGGGAAGTGAGGAAGCAGCGTTTCGGCCAGCGCTTCCAGGCCGTCGATGTCGTCGAGGGTCAGCCACTGGAACATGACGCGCGCGGCGCCAGCCGAAGCAAAGGCGGCTACCTGCTCGACGATCTCGTCGCCCGAGCCGACGATGATGCCGCTCTCGCGCAGCTCCTCAGCGCTCCGGCTGTATTGCTGCAGCTTTTTCTGTAAGCCGGCCTCGTCACGGGCAAAGACACAGCCCGTCATGATCGAGCGGCGAACGTCTTCCGGCTTGCGCCCTTCGGCGACCAGCAGCTCGTCAAGTCGGCTGTTCAGATCCGCGTACCTGGCAGGCGAGGTAAAGACGCCGTTCCACTCGTCGGCATAGCGGGCCGCCAGCGGCAGCGTTCGCTTCTCCCCGTTGCCGCCAACCAGAATCGGCAGTCTGTCGGCTCGCTGGGGGCGGGGCAGAAGAATCGCGTCGTGCAGCGTGTAATAGTCGCCGGAAAAGCTCACCGGCTCATCGCTGCGCAGTAGCCGGATGACGACCTGCAGCCCCTCTTCAAAACGATCCATGCGCGCCTGCCGATCCAATAGCTGGTGACCGAAGCTGTGGTGCTCCCGCTCCTGCCAGCCGGCACCCAGGCCCAGGATAAGCCGCACCTCAGAAAGGTCGTCCACCGCAGCGGCCATCCGCGCTGTCATCGTCGGCTCGCGAAAGCTGAACGGCGTGACCAGCGGGCCGAATTCGATGCGCCGGGTGTTGTCGGCCAGCCAGGTAAGCGACGTCCACAGCTCCAGCGATTCCAGGTCGGGAGGCCGGGCATTGGTATAGTGATCGGAGCGAAACAATCCGGCGAAGCCCGCGTCCTCGACAGTCCGGGCAATGCGTTGCCAGCGGGGCCAGGTCAGGCCATTCTGCCCCTCGATCATGATGGCAATATCAGTCATGGCTGCGGTGACCTCCAGAACCAAAAAAGCCCGTCGCATACGCGGCGAGCTTTCTATTTCTGCTCAAAATGACGAGGTTAAGCTTCGGCTTTTTCCAGATGGGGCAGAAGCTCGGCGACGATGCGATCTTTGGGCATGGCGCCGGTAATGCGGGCTACGACCTCGCCGCCCTTAAAGAGCATCAGCGTGGGGATGCCGATAATGCCATAGCGGCCGGGGATCGTCGGGTTCTCGTCAACGTCCAGCTTGGCAACTTTCAACTGCCCCTCGTACTCGTCGGCAATCGCTGCTACGTGGGGAGCAATGACGTGGCATGGACCACACCACTCGGCCCAGAAATCGACCAGCACAGGCATGTCCGATTCCAACACGTCCGTCTGGAACGCCTCGTCATTCACTTCAAAAGGTTTCGCCATCATAAACTCCTTCAATAGCTGGCGGATGCGCAGACCGCCAGCGTAATCGACCACTTCACTCCTCAGCCGGACCATCTTCCCGTGAGTGTAACTCAGCAACGGGGCGTCAGGCAAACATTAGCGCCGGTCGGGCCATAGAGAAGCGCCGCCGGCGCAAAGCACATCATACTGATGTACTCTTGCAGTGTACTGCCTACCCGTTAGAATCATCTTAACTGTGTTGGGTTCTAATGGGAAGCCAACAGCACAGGAGGAAGCCCACCACAAATCGAGGAGAGAAACATTGAAGATTGCAATCCTGGGGGGAACGGGTCCGGAAGGACAGGGGCTGGGCATGCGTTGGGCGGCTGCCGGGCACGAGGTATGGATCGGCTCGCGACAGGCTGAGCGCGGCGCTCAGGTGGCCGGCGAATTGAATGCTCTGTTGCCGGCGAGCGCCCCACGCGTGCGCGGCGGCGACAACCTCGAAGTGACCGAAGCGGCGGAGGTCGTCGTGATGGCAGTTCCCTACCAGGCGCAGCGGCCCACGCTGGAAGCGGTGGCGCCGGCCCTGCAGGGCAAGCTGTTGATCAGCGTCGTCGTACCCCTGCAGCCGCCCAAGGTCAGCCACGTATGGGTGCCCCCGGCCGGCTCCGCCGCCCAGGAAGCGCAGCAGCAGCTCGGCGACGGCGTCCCGGTGGTCGCCGCCTTCCAGAACGTCTCCGCGGTTCTGCTAAAGGATCTGGATCACGTCGTCGAGTGTGACGTGTTGATTTGCGGCGACGACAGGGCGGGCAAGGAGGTAGCGGCCCAATTGTCGCGCGACGCCTGCCTGCGCGGCATCGACGCCGGACCGCTCCAGAACGCGGTCGTAGTCGAAGGACTCACGGCCATGCTGATCGGCATCAACAAGCGGGCGAAGGTCAAACACGCCGGTATCCGGATTACGGGCCTGCCCGACGATTTCTAGATGGATATGAGCGAGAGGGGCGGCGGCGAGCCGAGCGGGGCGATTACCCTGTTGCCTGTTACGGGCCTTCCAGAGGTGCATCCGGGGGATGATCTGGCGGCGCTTCTGCTGGCTGCCCTGGACGCGGCGGCGCTGCAGCTCCAGCCGGGCGACGTGCTGGCCCTGGCACAGAAGATTGTCTCCAAGGCGGAAGGGCGGATGGTCAACCTGGCCGACGTGACCCCCGGCGCGGAAGCGGAACGGGTCGCCGCCGAGGTAGACAAAGACCCGCGACTGGTGGAGCTGGTTTTGCGCGAGAGCGAATCAATCTCGCGCATGCGGCGCGGGGTGCTCATCGTTCGCCATCGGCTCGGATTTACCAGCGCCAACGCCGGCATCGACCGCTCCAACGTGCCGCAGGGCGCCGGCGAAGAGGTCGTGCTGTTGCTGCCGGAAGATCCCGACCGCAGCGCGGCGGCGCTCCGGGAGGCGCTGGTGGAGCGAGTGGGCGTAGACGTGGCGGTCGTGATTACCGACAGTCACGGGCGGCCGTTCCGGCAAGGCACGGTGGGCGTCGCCATCGGCGTTGCCGGCCTTCCCGCGCTCTGGGACCGGCGAGGCGAGCCGGATCGCCAGGGTTATCTCCTGCAGCACACGGAAGTGGGCCTTGCCGACGAAATTGCCGCCGCCGCCAGCATGGTCATGGGCCAGGCGGCCGAAGGTGTGCCGGCCGTTCTGGTACGCGGGCTGCGGCTCCCGCCGGGCGACGGCCGGGCGCGCGACCTGTACCGGCCGCCGGAGCTGGACCTGTACCGTTAAAGGTGTTTCGCCTATGTCGCCAGCATCTCGCCGCACAATGAAGCAACGCAGTCTCTGGTCCGCTACCTGCCTGATAGGATTGTTTCTGATGATCGTCCTGGCGGGATGCCAGTGGGACGCCCTGGCTGCTGAACCCCTGCCGACGCAGGCTGCGGCGGCGACGCTCGACTGGGTGCCGCCGACGTGGACGCCGCAGCCGGGCGGGCTAGCGCTCGACGCCGGGCCTGCCTATGCCGCGATAACGCGCGCGCCGACGGCGACTCCCCGGCCGCTCCCGACGAGCACCCCCTATACGCCACCGCCCACGTACACGCCGACCGCGACGAGTGTGCCGACGGTCACGGCGACGGTGGAGGCGCTGCCGCTCAGTGCGTACAGCCTCGACGAGGTGGTGCCGCTAGAATCATTTCCCCGGCCCGCCGGCGACAATGGCTGGGGCATGCACTGGATTCCCACCGTGAAACAGGAGCCGGCCGTCGTGGATCGCTTCGTCGCCGAGCTGCAGCGCATGCACATCAAGTGGGTCATTTTCCTCAACGACGGCACGCAGATCGGCGACAACGATTATCTGGTGGACCGGCTGGTCGCGGCCGGCATGATGCCGGTGATGCGTATCTACCGCAGCACGATCACGCCGCACGATGGGGATCTGGCGGCGCTGGTGCGCCACTATCGGGCGCGGGGCGTCACCTACTTCCAGCTCTACAACGAGCCTAACGTGAACGACGAGAACAAGCAGGGCTTTGCCAACCCGACCCACTACGCCGCCGTGTGGGCGGAGGCGGCGCGCACCGTCGTGGAAAATGGCG
>JAAYYY010000442.1 GCA_012515125.1 Chloroflexota bacterium | reverse complement strand
TTCATCCTTCGGTTACGTCCTCGCCGACAATCTGGATAAAGCGCTCTTCGAGGGAGAGGCGCTGCGGGCTCAGCTCGTAAAGGGCGTGCCCGGCATCGACCAGCCAGCGCACCATTTCTGGCAGCGTTTCCTCGCTGGTCAGGTGAAGGGTGATCACGCCGCTACGCTCGTCCTGCACCGGCTCGCTGCCGAAGCGGGCCAAACCGGCCAGCAGCTCCGGGGTTGGGCTGCCGACGCGCAGCCGGACGCGCAGGCTCTCCTGCTCCAGCTCTTCCAGCGGCGCCACACGGAGCACACGCCCGTCGCGGATGAAGGCCACCCGGTCGCAGGTAAGCTCGATCTCGCTGAGGAAGTGGGAGTTGAGGAAAACGGTCGTACCCTCGTCGCGCAGGCCGGCGATGATCGTGCGCACCAGCCGCCGGCCCAGGGGATCCAGCCCGGAGGTAGGCTCGTCGAGGAAGACGAGGCCGGGATTGTTGAGCAGCGCCTGGGCCAGGCCGATGCGCTGCAGCATGCCCTTGGAGAAAGCGGCGAGGCGCGTTTCCGCCCGCTCTCCCAGGCCGACCAGCTCCAGCAGATCGGGGATTGCCTCGGCGCGCGCGGCGGCGCTCATGCCGTAGAGCCGCCCGTGAAGGTTGAGGAACTCGGCCGCCGTCAGCCATTCGTGGAAGCGGAAATGCTCGGGCAGGAAGCCCACGCGGCTGCGAGTGGCGGGATCGCCCAGTGGCTGTCCGAGGAGGAAGCCATTGCCGGATGTGGGCTGCGTCAGCCCGAGCAGCATCTTGATCGACGTCGTCTTGCCGGCGCCGTTGGGGCCGAGAAAGCCGAAGATCTCGCCCTGCTCGACGCGCAGTGTCAGGTCTGCAACGGCGACCTTGCTGCCAAACTCCTTGCGCAGATTTTCCGTCTCAATGGCGGGTGAGGTCATTTGCCCTTCCTAACGATACGGGGTGAAGAGGTAGAGGTAAGTCTCCCAGAACCAGCTCCGGCCGACGAAGATGCGGTAGATCCACAGGTAGCCCCAGGCGCTGACTGCCAGGGAAAGCAGCAGCAGCGGCCAGCGCAGCCGTTCCAGGAGACGGTCCAGCCGGCCGGCCGTGGCTCCGGGCGGATAGCTGCAGGCGAGCAGCAGCAGCCAGAAAGGGGCAGCATCCATCCAGTAGCGATAGCCGAACTGCGCCGAGCCGGTGTTATGATAGGACCAGAGCGGCAGCATGACGGCGAGCACGCCGAGCCAGGCGGCGGCGATTGCCGGCGTGCGGGCGCGGGCGCCCAGCAGGAGCAGGAAGGCGGGCGTCGCCAGCAGGAGACTCATGCCCAGCGGGTTGGGCGTTATGCCGGTGACGCCTTCGCCCACCGTCACCCCTTCCAGCAGGTAGTCGCAGGCGCGGTAGAGAAACGGCGGCACGTAGCCGTTGATGATCGGCGGGTTCAGGAAGGCGACGGAGAGATTGCAGCTCAGGAAGCGCGGGTGGAAGCCGCCGTAGCGCGCATAAGTAGCGATGACGTTCGGCGCGCCCGCCGTGTAGGCGTAGCCGAAATCCAGCGGGTCGCCGAAGCGCGCGGCGTTATAGGCCAGGTGGACGGCGACGCCTGCCGCCACGGGCAGGGCAAAGGCGACGAGAGGGCGCCAGGCGCTCCGGTCGCGACGACGGAGCAGGATATAGGCGGCGAAGAAGACGCTGCCGAACCAGAGCGAGGGACGCGCCAGCCCGGCCAGCCCTAACAT
>JAAYYY010000441.1 GCA_012515125.1 Chloroflexota bacterium | reverse complement strand
CCAGGGCTCCCCAGAATGGCGCAACGACCATGCCGGTTATGGCCTGGGCGGAGAAGGTCATCCCCGCCAGAAACTCGACGCTGAGGCCGCTTCGAGAGCCGAGGTACTGAACGTAGAGCGGCAGGAACGGCACAATGTTGGAAAAACCAACGGCGGAGACAAACTGTGCGATAAAGAGAATGTACAGCGTGCGCCGCCACGGTTCGAGAGCTGAGAAAAAGCGAAGCGGCGGCAGCATGTCGGCACGTGGTCGTTAAAGGTAAGGACGGAGTAATCAGACGTTCTCGCGGAAAGCCTTGATAAAGCCAGCCAGGGCCTCCACTGTGCGCTCGACAAGCAGTTGCCCCCGTTCGGGAGTGGCCGAGAATGAATGGCCGCTGGTGACGCCGGAAGGGTTGATTTTGCTCATATCGACGTACATTTCGATAGGCACGCCCTCGAAGTCCATTCGGCCCGCTCCCTTCATGGCAAACCCGTTGAACGAGCCAACCTGGTCGGCAACGGCACGCGCCATATCGACGTCGTCGGGGAAAAGATACATGAGCACCGATGCGTTTGGCTCGGCCCCGTGACCGCCGGTTTCAGCATAGTCGTCAAACAACCGAGCATACAGGTGAGCCATGATCCGCCAGGGGTAGAAGTGAGCGATGACGATTCCCTGTTCGGCTTCGAACTGGCGGGCGACCAGCTCCAGCGGGCCTTCGTTGCCACTGTGATTGTTGACGAAGATGAAATGCCGGAGGCCGAAAGGCAATAAGGCGCGAATGATATCCCCGGCGAGCGCGCGCACGTTCTTTGGGTCGGTGCTCAACGTTCCCGGGAAGTTGCGCCACATGCCCGCATACCCGTAGGAGATCGTGGGCACGACCAGCGCCGGCGCGCGCTGTGCGGCGCGCACAGCCACCGCCTCGGCGACGAGGCTGTCTGCGCCCAGCGGTAGATGGGGGCCGTGGGCCTCAATCGAGCCCACGGGAATCAGGATCGCCGGTTGTTCTCGAAAACGTTCTTCGGCCTGTTGCCAGCTCAATAAGGCGAGGTTTATCTGTGCCATCTTGCCCTTCCCTTCATCCACACGTGTTCATTGGAGAAAGCTAAAATCACGATGGGTTGCCATGTTGCCGGCAAACTGCACGAGAATCTCGACGGCAGCAACGGCATCGTTAATGTCAAAGGTGCAGACCGGCGAGTGGGAGTAACGCCGTGGCAGTCCCACCACGCCGGTTGGGATGCCCCGCCCGCGCAGATGGACGGCGGCGGCATCGGTCACGGCATAGCCAATGGAGGTTGCGCGCTGAAAAGGAATGCCGCCCTCTATCGCGGCTGCCTCCAGCCACGCGGCGACCCTGGGATGCGCCACGTGGCCGGCCGTCCGGCCTGCCGCCGCGAGGACGATGACAGGGCCCTGGCCGATGGCGCCGGGCATACGTCCTGCTGCTACTTCGGGCGTATCGCCGACGGGCAGCGTGTCTACGACCAGGGCATAATCAGGATCGACCTGACGGGCGGCGGCGGTTGCGCCGCGTAATCCGACCTCTTCCTGCACCGCCACGACGACCGTCAGCCGCCCTTGCAGCGCCACGCCGCTGAGCGCCCGCACAAGCTGGAGGACGACGGCACAGCCGAGCCGGTTGTCGATGGCCTTTCCCGAGGCGCGATCCGGGTTGCTGAAGCGTTGGAGCGGGCTGTCGTAAGTAACCGGGCCGCCGACATGGATATTCAGGGCCGCCACCTCTTCGGCACTGTCAACGCCGACGTCGATGTACAGCTCTTCAACCGGCGGTGCGGTGCGTCTCTCCTCGGCGGTCTGCAGATGCCCGGGCTTTGTGCCGATGACGCCCGGATGGCCTGCCACCCAGACGCGGCGCCCAACCAACAGCACAGGCGAAAGCCCGCCCAGCGGGTCAAAGCGAAGGAAGCCCCGTTCGTCGATGTGGCGCACCAGGCTGCCAATTTCGTCGGAGTGAGCGGATATCATGAGATGAGGCGCGGCGTCCTGTGGCCCCAGAGCTGCATAAAGGTTGCCCATGGGATCGATGCTGACGCTGGCTCCGGCCTCTGCAAACTGCTCGGCAAGGAAAGCGACGACCGGCTGCTCAAAGCCAGGAGGCCCGGCTCTTGAGGTCAACTGCTCTAACGTCTGCCAGAGTATCTCCTTCATAGGTGCCGTCCGTAACTCAACTGCACGCGCTACGCCTGCTTCCCCTCACAATACCTGCAGGCGAAACTCGCTTTCCGTCAACACTTCGCAACCATCCTCGGCGACGAGCACGATGTCCTCCGTGCGCACGCCGAAGCGGCCCGGAATGTAGATGCCCGGCTCGACCGTCAGGACCATCCCCGGCTGCAGGGGAATATCGCCGGTCATGGAAAGATAAGGCGCTTCGTGGATCTCCAGGCCGACCGAGTGCCCGAGCCCGTGGCCGAAGTAGGCGCCAAAGTTGTGCGCCGCGATGTGATCGCGGGCCAGCGCATCGACTTCACGGCCGGTCATGCCCGGACGCAGCCCCTGGATCGCTCTGGCCTGCGCTTCCAGAACGATGTTGTAGACATCGACGAACTCCTGAGATGGCTCGCCTATATGCACGGTGCGGGTCAGGTCGGAGGTATAGCCGGCGACGACGATGCCAATGTCGATCATCACCGGCTCGCCCTGCTGAATCTTCCGGTCAGTGGCAATGCCGTGCGTCAGGGAGGTGCGCGGACCTGACGAGACAGCCGTCTCCGAGGGCTTGCGGTCGCCGCCCTGGCTGCGCTGGAAGAACTCGAGACGTGCGGCGACCTCGATTTCCGACATGCCGGGCTCGAGCCACGT
>JAAYYY010000440.1 GCA_012515125.1 Chloroflexota bacterium | reverse complement strand
ACGGCTACGCTCACGGCTACGCTCACGGCTACGCTCACGGCTACGTTCTAGGATTCGTGCTCAGCTGGCTTGCGCCGACAAGTAACGATTCAGCTCCGGCCCACCCAGACTACGCCAGAGCGAGGAGACAGCGTAAAGTGATTGTCGGCTCGCAGGAGAGGAACGGCAGGATCGAGTGCGCTGACCAGGTTAGCAGGCAGCGCCTGGTGGACCGTGAAGCCGTGCTCGTGGAAGCCGGCATTGAAGGCCACGACGGCGACCTCGTCGCCGAGGCGGCGTTGAAAGACGACTACCTGTCTTTCGGCGTAGAGGACGCGAAAGTCGCCGCGACGGAGGGCCGGTGTGCTGTGGCGCAGGGCAACGAAGCGGCGAACGTCGGCGAGCAGGTCCGTGCGCCAGGAAGCTTCATCATGCCAGGGAAAGGCCCGGCGGCTATCAGGATCGCGCCCGCCCGGCAGACCAATCTCGTCGCCGTAGTAGATATTGGGCGCTCCGGCGACCGTCATCTGGCAGAGGAAAAGCAGGCTCAGCGTCGAGAGGTCCCCATTGACGATCGTGAAGACGCGCGGCGTGTCGTGGCTGCCGAGCATATTGAGCTGCGCCTGGACGATCTCGGGGTGGTACTTCTCGTGCATCGCCGTCAGGGCCTGGGCGAATCCGGTCGCGTCGAGCGTCTGGATGTATCCGAGGCCGGTGTGGATAGTGTCCCTCTGGTCGAGGTTGTGCCCGCCGAAGAAACCGAGAGCTGCGCGCATAAACGGGTAGTTCATCTGCGCGTCGAACTGGTCGCCGGACAGCCAGCGATGGGCGTCGCCCCACAGCTCGCCAACGATGTAGGCTTCTGGGTTGACCTGCTTGCAGCGGCGGCGAAACTCCCGCCAGAAGCTATCGTCGTCGATTTCGGCCGGGACGTCGAGGCGCCAGCCGTCAACGCCCTGTTCCAGCCAATACGTAGCCACGTTCCACAGAAACTCGCGGACCATCGGGTTCTGGGCGTTGAACTTCGGCAGGGCGTGCAGCCCCCACCAGGCGGCATAGTTCGGGCGCTCGTTCTCGTTATAGGCGTTCAGGGGCCAGCCATAGGGATAGAACCAGTCCACGTAGGGCGATTCCCTGCCTGCTTCGAGCAGATGGTTGAACTGGAAGAAGCCGCGGCTGGCGTGGTTGAATACGCCGTCGATGACCACGCGGAACCCGTTCGCGTGGGCCGCTTCCAGCATCTCGAAAAAGGCCGGATTGCCGCCGAGCAGGGGATCGACGACGTAGTAGTCGTGCGTGTGATAGCGGTGGTTGGCGGTCGAGGCGAAGATGGGGTTGAAGTAGATGGCGTTGACGCCCAGCGACTTGAGGTAATCGAGCTTCTCGACGACGCCGAGCAGATCGCCGCCCTTGAAGCCGTGGTGCGTCGGCGGCGCGTCCCACGCCTGCAGGTTCTTTGGCTTGGGTACGTGGGAACTTGTGGCAAAGCGGTCGGGGAAGATCTGGTAAAAGACGGCGTCTTTGACCCACTCGGGGGTGTTAATGTGCGTAGCCATAGATAAAGGCAAAACTCCTATACATGATTGCGCCGATTATACTGCAGAAGCGAGTTCCCCGGCATAGGCGCTTGCGCAAGGCTCCAGAGCGGGCAAAATAACGTGTCGATTCTCTATCGCTGGAAGGTGGATTATGGCGCAGAAAACGCTGGCGATGCGGCTGCTGGAAGGGAAGAAGGTGCCCTACGAGGCCGTCACCTACCCGAACACCGAACGCGACGCGACGGTTGTCGCCCGGCACCTCGGCGTGCCGGCGGCGCAGGTCTTCAAGACGCTGGTGGTCACCCGCGAGCGCGGCAAGCCGATTCTGGTGATGATCCCGGCCGACCGCCAGCTCGATCTCAAGCTGCTGGCGAAAGAGCTGGGCGAGAAGAAGCTGCAGATGGCGACGCACCAGGAAGCGGAGAAGCTGACGCGGCTCCAGGTCGGGGGCATCTCTCCGTTGGCGCTGCTGAACAAGGGCTTCCAGATGACGATTGACGCTTCCGTCAGGGAGCACGAGGCGATATACGTCAGTGCGGGCGAGAAGGGGATCAACCTTAAGGTGGGTGTGGCTGACCTACTGCGCGTGACCGGGGCGCGCATTGTTCGGGCCACTGAAGGGTCTGAATGATCGCCTGCTGCTATTGACCGGCGCCCAGCAGGTTGGCGACCAGCAGCGGATCGCCTGTGCCGTGCCATACCGGAGCCAGCTCAGCCGCCAGCCCGTCCAGATCGCGGATAGCCTCCTCGTAGACGGCTTCCGTGATCAGGCCGCGCAGCGCCAGAAAGCGCAGCCACAGGGGCATCAGCTCCACCAGCGCGGCGGCGACATAGGGCTGGGGCTGGATCGTCTGCACCAGCTTCTGGACGAAGTTGAGCAGCGTTAAGCGGTCGGGGACAAGGGGCTCGGCCGGGGCGCCAGTTGCAGCTGGAGGCGGGCGCCGGCCGGTGCGCAGGAGAGCCGCCACGTCCTCGCGCGGGTAGAGATAGCCCGCCCGGCGATCCAGCAAATAGCGCGGCAGTTCGTCGCGCACAAGGTGGGCCCGACTATACGAGACGCCCGCCCGGTGCGCCAGTCCAACAAACTCGACCAGCAACCCACTCAACGCATGGGCGTCGAGCGTGGCGAAATCGGCGGGCTGCCACCGCCGGCCACTTTCCCCGCGCAGGAAGGCAAGGTAGAGCTCCAGTCGCCCAGTGTCTACCTCGAAATAGCGTTCGAGCGCCTCGACCAGATCGGCGTCAAGCCCGGCCGGCGGCGTGCTCTCCAGGTAATGATAGATGAGATGGTCGGTGGCCCGGCTCATGAACGCCGTCACGGCCGGGCGGGAATATCCCTCGTCCTCCTTAAGCCGGGGCCACGCCTCGGCCATCACCTCGTTGGCCAGGTCTAACCGGCCGTGGTAGCCGAGCATGTTCAGTGCTGCGTGCAGCGCGGGGATGTCCTCTACGGCCCGCGCGGCGAGGGCAAGCGCCGCCCGGCGCGCCTCGGCTTCGTCGCCGGAGACGAGCGCCGACTGCAATTCCTGGAGTAAAGGGGTAAGGTCTGCCATCTGTTTTCCCGGTGCTGGTTTTCCTGCAGGGTAGCGGTCAATTATACTCGGCGCAAACTGAACTGACGGGAGACCGGCATGGCACAACTGATTCTGGCGCTGGATTTTGGCGGCACCAAACACACCGCGGCGGTGGCAGGCCGGGGAGAGAGCGCGTGGCGGGGTCATGCCCGTGCCTATTCGCCGCCCGGCGCCAACGCCCTCGTGGACATTGAGGTGATGCTGAGGCTGGCCCGCCAGGTGCTGGGAGGGGCGCAGCCCGCCGCTATAGGCGTCAGCTTCGGCGGACCCACATATTTTGGCACCGGTCTGGTGCGCCGCTCCGACCACGTTCCGGGCTGGGATAACGTGCCGCTGGCGGAGATGCTTACGGCCGAGCTGGGCGCTCCGGCGGCGGTGGACAACGACGCCAACGCGGGCGCCATCGGCGAGCATGCCTTCGGGGCCGGGCAGGGCCACGCGCACATGCTCTACGTGACGGTGAGCACAGGCGTCGGCGGCGGCTGGATTCTGAATAACGCCCCCTGGCGTGGCGTGGACGAGATGGCCGGCGAGATCGGCCACACCGTGATCGACCCGGACGGCCCGCGCTGCCTCTGCGGCAAGAACGGCTGTGTCGAGCGGCTGGCTTCGGGCCCGTTCATGGCGGACGACGCGCGGGCCGTGCTGGCGACCCAGCCCGGCAGGGGCGCGCTGCTGCGGCACCTTGCCGGCGGCGACCCGCAGGCGATCGACGGCGCGCTTCTGAGCCGGGCGGCTGCGGAGGGGGATGAGGTTGCCCGGGACGTTCTGCGACGGGGCGCCCGCGCGCTGGGGATCGGTATCGGCAACGCCGCCAATCTCATCAACCCATCGCTTGCCGTCGTCGGAGGGGGCGTCAGCCGGGCGGGCGAGATCTGGTGGTCGGCGCTGCGCGAAGCGGTCGCCGAGACGCTGATTGCGGGCGTCAGGCTGGAGGTTGTGCCGGCGGCTCTCGGCGACGATGCGCCGCTATGGGGCGCGCTGGCCCTGGGCGCCGGCCTCCTGTAGCGCGCCCTGACTCCCGACTTCCCGAGCAAGGATAGCCCGGAGGATGGCGACCGCGCTGGCATAGGTTGCGTCCATGCCAAAATAGGAAAGGTTCTGCGACCCGAGGTTCTTGCCCTTGCTGAAGGGTGTATCGGAGGCGTAGTGGAGTATGCCAATCGGGAAGGGAGCGCCGTGCAGGTTGACTATCTCGTTGGTGGGGTAGCGTTCCGGCCGGAGCATCTCATAGATGCTGCTCAGGTATGGGCCGGCTTCCATCTCGACGTCGGTGTACCCCTCGTGATAGACGACAGACATATAATCGCGGTTCTGCAGGAAGGTGCCGCGGACCGTAATTGCCTTCTGATTATCCAGTACCGTGCCGTAGGTTAGCAGCGGCGCGACGTCGGTTGCCGTGAAGCAGTTCTCAAACAGGTAGGTATTCAGCGACTGCTCGTCGTGGACGACGTTGGGGATCATGATGTCGCCGATACGCCCATTCAGTGTCGCCGCTTTGCCCATGATGTAGATACCGCGAATGTTAGCGATATTGCGGGCTATCTCGGAGAGGATCTGGTAGGCTGCCATGCCCAGCGGAAAGTCGATGTTGATGATCAGAGCGTCGCTGCGTGGCAGGGCCTCGATGCCCGGAATCTGCAAGCGGGGATCCAGAAAGTCGGGACGCAGGCGGCACAGCTCGAAGACCTGCACTTCCACGTCAAAGACGTGACGGCTGGGGACACGGCTGATGCCCAGGGCCTGCTCGTGGCGGCGGTGCTCTTCGGCAACGTCTGGCCTATCGGCTTCCAGCTTCTTGAGCGTGTAATAGAGGAAGTTTTCCTGATTGCTGCGTACGTTGCTGGCCTGAATATCGGCATATTCCTGCCTGAGAAGCTGATCCCCCGCTTCCTCGATGTAGGCGACGAGCTGCTCTTTGCGCCGTTGGGCAAAGCCGCCGAGCAGATTGGTCAGGCTGTGTGTGTTGCTGGAGACGAAGTAGACGGAACGGTTTTCAAACTGGATGTGGGGCAGTCTGTGGGCCACGTTCTGCCACCAGAGGCGTGTCGCCCGGCGGTATTCGGCGAGGCTGCCGCTGAGCAGGCGCACCGAGATCTCCAGATTCTTGCTGGCGATGTCGAGCAGATTCTCGACCATCAGGTTGCCCCAGATGCGGTACAGCCGGTAGAGATCGTCTGCGGGGATGCCGGTCAGTTCGGCCAGCTTTTCCAGCAGCTCGCGCGTGGGCCGGGCGCCGCGCGAGGCCTGCAATAGCTCGATCACCGCCGGCCGGTCGAGCAGAAAATGGAGCTTCTCGCGCTCGAGCTGGTAAGCGGTCAGGGTGGGGATCAGGTCGTCGATGTCAGATCTGCTGGCGATATAAGTGGCGACGGTGTCCTTGCCGTCGAAGAAGTAGCGGCGGCGGCGGGCTGGGGCGACGATGAGCTGCCAGGATTCGACGTCGGGGAAGCCCTTTTCGGCGAAGACGGCCTCAGACTGCCCCATGATGACCAGACGCACGTCGCCGATGACGGGCGTTGGCAGGCGCAGGATGGTATAGATGAAGGCCGCCATATCGGGCTGCGGGGAGGCCGCAGCGACGTGCAGCGAGGAGTTGATGCGCAGGTGCGATTCGCTGAGCGTGCGCAGGGGCACCTCGCGCGAGCTGCGCAGTAGTGAATAGAAGGTGCGGATGTACAGCGCCAGATCGTCGTTATCGCTGCTGGGTACGGTGCGGTCCATGAATCTCCTCGTCAGGGTAGGGTCAGGGCCGCATTATAGCACAGATCGGCAGCCGCCTTCGAACGGCGCCAGGCGCGTAGAAGTCGGGCGCCGTTACCGCATCACTCGCCCTGACCGTCGCCCTCCTGGTCCGGCTCGCCGGCCGGCGCCACCGGGCCGGATACAGGCGGCGGCGGATAGCGGACGACGCGGTTGTTGTGGGCATCGGCAATATAGACGTTGCCCGCGTCGTCAACCGCTATGCCATTGGGCAGGGCGAAGCGGTCGAGGCTAGGCCCCTGCTGGCCGAAACGACCCAGGTAGTTGCCGTCGCCGTCGAAGATGAGGATACGCTGGTTCTCGGGGTCGGTGACGAAGACATGACCCTCGCCGTCCACAGCAAGGTAAGGCTTGTTGTCCGTGGACTCGCCTTCCCAGCCGTCGATAGGCCACTGCAGGAGGGGCGCAAACTCCTCCGTAAAGAGCTGGACACGCGCATTCCACGTATCGGCGAGGTAGACCGTTCCTTCGTGGACGGCGAGGCCCACCGGCTCGTTGACCTGACCCGGCTGCGGACCCTGACTGCCGGCCGTGCTGAGGAAGTTGCCTTCACGGTCGAAGATCTGGATGCGGTGGTTGCCCGTGTCTGTGATGGCGAGGCGATCGCCCGAAAGCAGCGCGATCGAACGGGGGCCAAAGAAGAAGCCGCCGCTGTCGGGGCCCATCTCTGCCAGCATCCCCAGCTGCCCAAAGGTCGTCACCAGCTCGCCCTCCAGCGTGAACTTCTGGATGCGGTGGTTCCAGGTGTCGGCGACGTAGACATACTCGTCGTCCACGGCGATGCCCCAGGGTTCGTTGAACTGACCCGGTCCGGCGCCCTGCTCGCCCCAGGCGTTGAGGAAGCGCCCGCCGGCATCGTAGACGGCGACCCGGTGGTGGCCTGTATCGAGCACGTAGATGGTGCCGTCGGCGGCGACGGCTACGTTCCGCGGGGTCAGCAGGGCTGCTTCCCCGCCCTCGTCCTGACCGATGACCAGGTCGGGCGTCAGGATCAGCTCGCCTTCGGCATATGGGTCGAAGGGCGGCGCGATGGCCGTTGCCGTGGCGCCGTAGTCCCAGAGATTCGCCAGCAGGTCGCGCTTGATATACAGGCGGAGCTGGGCGCGCAGGGGCCAGTTGCCCGTCCGGTAGTCGCCGCCGAAGACCCGCCCGTAGTTGGTGTAGTCGCGGTGGAAAAAGATATCCCACAGGGCCTCGCGTACCTCGGCGCTCAGCAAGCCTCGCCCGCTGCGCGTCGAGCCCGTTTCGGGGTCCGGGAAGTCGCGCAGACCGAACAGAGCGTTCCAGCTGATGTTACGGTACTCCTCCATCGGCCACCAGAGGAAGATGTAATCTTCCGCCACATAGTCGTCGCCGGCGAGGAAAGCCTCGAAGTTCGCCAGGTCCCGGTGCCCCGCGATGACGACGGGGAATTCGGTAATGCTGGCCGATGGCGTCGGGCCTACGAACAAGCGGTTGGGGTAATCCCTGAGGTACCATTGCATGGGCCAAGTGCCGTCGTCGCCCCAGGCCACGCGCATGCTGCGGTCGCCGTAGAGACGGAAGCTCAGGTCGTCCACGCGGGCCATCACGGCGTCCTTGACGGCCGGCGCGGCGTGCGCGTAGACCATGAACTCGGTGGCATAGTCGGCGTTGGGCCCGTTGGCCATGTAGTTAAAGCGGATGGTCAGGAGCGCCAGCAGCAGCAGCGGCGCATAGAGCCAGGCCCGCCGCCGGAGCGGCGGCATGACTCCCTGGCTGGCGTAGCGAACCAGATAGTAGAGCAAGCCGGCGACGAGCAGCGCGCCCAGGAACGCGCCCAGACCGGTGAGCGAGCGCAGCTCCTGCGACCCCAGCCTGAACTCGCCGACGATCAGTGGGCGCAGGGCAAAGACGGCGCCGGCGAGGAATAGCGCGATCAGGCCGACCAGAGTCCAGAAGCGGCGCGAGCGCAGGACGCCCGGCTCCAGGTCCGTCACGCGCTGGTGGAGATACCAGCCGCCTAACAGGGCCATGGGGATGACGAAATGGGTACTCAGCCAGGGCATCTTTTCGCCCGCCGCCGTATAGGCTACCCACGTCAGCAGCAGCCACCAGATGAGCGCGGGCACGAAGCCGACCAGCTCTTCGGCCGGAACGAGACCGCGCCAGCTCCGCCCCAGGCCGTACGCTTCGCGCAGGCGCGGCTGGCGAACGATAAACCAGTAAGCGGCGCCAGCCGCAAAGAGCGCCAGGGCGAGGATGATGGCGATCGTTCTGCTGGGCTGCTGCCCGGCGGCGATGACGGAGCGATTGGTCAGCCAGTTACTGAAGCTGTAGAGCAGGAGGCTGCCGGGAAGCAGTGTCAGCCAGTAGGCGAGGATGGCCGAAAGCCGGTGCAGCCGCGCCCAGAGGCGGATCGCCAGCAAGGACAGGATGAGCGGCAGAAACTCGTAGAACGGGGTGACGAAGAAGTAGTAGAACCAGGGCTGGCTGCCGCGCTGGACCTCCTGCTGCTCCAGCCAGTAGCCGAGCGAGCCGACGACGCCGCTGGCCCAGCCGGGCGGATTGGTGAAGACCGAGGTGTAGAGCAGGAAAAAGATGGTGTGGAAAATCGCCGCGGCGATAAGCCAGCGGCGCCGGTTCCACCAGATGCCGACGGCAATGGCAATCGCCAGGGTGATGATCACAAACACGGCGATGCGCATGATGTTGGAGTCGGCCAAACAGAGGAAGCGGACGAAGGTGGCGCGAAAGAAGGAGGTTCCCGGAGCGATCTCGCAGGTCGTCCGCGAGTAATCGGTGGGGTCGATGCCGGCCAGCACCATCAGGAAGGGCGAGATCATCGGCAGCACGAGCGTGCTATAGAGCACGATCAGGTCGAATTCGGGAAAGTCGTCGATCCTCGGGCGGAGCGCCCGCGCGGCGAGAAAGACGGCGAGGCCGATGCCCAGAGCGCCGACGACCTGCAGCCAGTGCAATACCGGCGCCAGCCCTCCCGCCGCTTCCGGTTGGGCACCTGTCTCCGGCGTCGCGTCCGGGTCGGCGGCGAAGCCCTGGTCGGCTTCCGTCGTCTCCGTTGCCGGTACTGTAGGTGCCGCCGGCTCGCCCTGCAGGCGCAGCCCGATGAAACCGGCGCCGAGCAAGAGCAAGGCCAGGGCGAGCACCAGGGCTGGATTGCGCAGACCGGACAGCGAGGTGCGGAACCAGCGCTCCTGCCAGAGCCGGACTATCAGGCGGACGACGAGGAAGCTGCCGAAAATGGCGACGTAGATGAAAGAGACTTCTTTGGTGGAAAAGAGCAGGGCCAAGGCGCCGGCAAACCACCAGACGTACCGTTCCTGACGGTGCCGGAGATAGTACCAGGTGGCGACGAAGATGATGAAAGCCCAGGTGATGACGTAGATGTCGTGGCGGATATAGCGCGAATAGTAGGTGAGATAGGGCGAGATGAGGAAGAGCACGCTGGTCGCCAGCGAGCCGGCGCGGCCCAGCCAGGGGCGCAGGAAATAAGGGAGCACGACGAGCACGACGCCGAGCAGCGCAACCGGCAGGCGGGCGGAAAAGTCGCTGGCGCCCAGCAGCCAGTAAGTCAGCGCCGTGACGTGGAAGAGGAACGGCCCGTGCATCAGCGGCGTGTGGCGGTAGCCCTCGCCCCGGTAATACTGGAGCGAGTATTGCGTGTGCAGGCTTTCGTCGTGGCTCATGACACGCTCGCCGAGTCCCCAGAGACGGGTAATCAGCGCTACGGCGATGATCGCCAGGTAGGCCAGCTTTTCCCAGTCCAGGTAGAGCAGGCGGGTCAGAGGCGCCGGCAGTTGCGAATCACGGGGCTCGGCTGTGGTCGTTGCGGTTACGTCAGTCATAGGCGTTCTTCTTCACAGTCCTCGAAGTCAGGGTATGTTATCCGGGCGGGCCGGCGCTGCCGGCGGCAGGATGACCGGCGTCCGCGTGGCCGGCGCGCCGGGCTGCAGCGCGCTGATCTGCGGCGTTTCCGTCCAGCCGGCGGTGGGCACCCGTGTGGCGGTGGCGACCAGAGCCGTCGTGGAGGCCGTGGGCAGCCCATACGGCGAACCCGAATGGCTCATCTGCAGGCTGCCGAGAAAGAGGACGGCAAGCAGGGCCAGCGCCGCCACGGGACGCCAGAGCCACAATTGGCGCGTGCGCCGCCGTGGCACGGGCGGCATCAGGGCCCGCAGCCTTTCCGGCGACGGGCGAGTTGCGGCGTGGACCGTCGCGCGCACCTCGTGGGCCAGCGCCCGCTCCTGCAGGACGGCAGCGCGGCACGCCGCGCAGGCGGCAATATGAGCCTCGACGCGCTGAGCCTCAGCCGCCGGCAAAAGGCCCAATGCGTAGTCGGCGAGCCGGTTTCTCAATTCCTGTTCCTGGCAGTTCATCGGTCATCTCCATCGCCGCGGATCTGCCCGCGTTCCAGGCGCGAAAAGAGCTTCTCCAGGTTGGCCGAGGCGACTTCGGATAGGGTGAGGTCAAGCTCGGTGCAGATCTGGGCCAGATACCAGAGGACGTCGCCCAGCTCCTGCTTGAGCGCTTCCCGGTCGGCCGGCGTGATCTCCCCGCCGTGGTCGCGGAAGATCTTCTTGACCTTACCGGCGACTTCGCCTGCTTCGTTAGCCAGGCCGAGCGTGGGGTAGGCGATGGCGTGGTCTGTGTGAATCAGGCTCCACGTTCTGCGCGATTGCTGCTGGTAGTCGTCCAGACTGGTGACGTTCATAATGCTTCTTCGTCCAGGATGGCCCGGAGCTGTTTGTGCGCCAGGCGCATCCGCGATTGGGCGGTCTTCGCCGGGATGTCCAGTATCTCGCCGATTTCAACGTAGGTGAGACCCTCGTAATAGTGCAGGATGGCCGTCTCGCGCAGCTTGGGCGAGAGGCTCTGCAGAGCCTCCCAGACGGCCCGCTGGCGCTGGGTGAGCGCCAGCACCTCCTCGGGCTGCGGGCGAGCGCCGTCCCGAACCTGCTCGTCGGGGAGCTGGCTCAGCGAGAAGGTCGGTAGCCAGCGGCGGCGGCGCTTGTTGCGGCTGCGGCTGACGGCGATCTTGTACAGCCAGGTTTTGAAGCTCGCCCGGCGGGCATCGTAATGGGCCAGCCGGCGGAAGGCATACTCAAAGCTGTCCTGGAGCACTTCTTCGGCATCCTGCCGCTGCTGCAATAGACCGTAGACGAGGCGATAGATGTAGCCGGCATAGCGCTGGTAGAGCAGGCCATAGGCCGCCTCATCGCCCTGCAGGCAGCGGCCAATCAGCGCCTCGTCGATGGAAGCGCTGCCGGGTACGGCAAGCTGCCCGGCCCAGGGACCAAAGAGCCGTTCGGTCTGTTCCATCAGCGATTCCACGGGAGGGCATCCTGCCGCAACCAGAGAATGACCCTCTCCTGGGTGATACGGTCGCGTGATTCGCGGAAGAGCCACCAGCGCAACGTCTCGGCAGCCGCTGAGGCGGGCGCCTGCTCGGCGCGCTCGACGCCCACATTCAGCAGGCCGAGGTCGAGGCCGGAGTAGTCGTCAACAGATGGCGCGGGCCCGTCAAGCCGGGTGATCAGCGCCGTCGTCGT
>JAAYYY010000050.1 GCA_012515125.1 Chloroflexota bacterium | reverse complement strand
CGTTGGCCCGGCCCAGCCGCACCTGCCAGACAGCCGGCCCCTGCTCCAGATACTCCCAAGTGAATTGCCCGGTGTGCTCGGCCTGGAACTGGTAAAAGAGCGGCTTCGGGTCGTGGTCGTTGACCAGTACGAAGCTCTCGCCGGGCGCCAGCGCCTCAAAGCGCTGGAAGATGAGCGGGTGCCGCTGAATTGGCGGCAGGAGACGGATGTCCAGGGTGTTGGTTTCTTCCATTTTGATTTTCCTCCATGGAATGGTTAAGGGTCAATAAAGCTTCGGAGACGCTGTTCTCGTCTGCAAAGACGGCGACAATGGCCCGAGGATGTTGCTGCAGAACCGTCTGCAGGACGCGCCGGCCGAGGTCGCGTATTCTGGCGTCGCCAGCCGCGCCGCTTTCGCGGAGCTGCCGGGCCAGCAGCTCCTGCCTCTCCAGAGAGCCGGAAGCAATCTCCAGCATACGCGCATCAACCTGCGGATAGGCCTGCTCGATAGCGCGCACCAGCTCCAGGTAAGCATCGACGGCGGGCCGCTGGCTGGCGAAGTAGTTGGGGTACATGCGGGCTGCCGCGCCGGTAGCTATGGCGAGCATCAGTGCGCTATCAGGGGACATAGTAGCCTCCTTAACTTCCTTCTTTCCGAATCAGAAAGTGGTATTCCCGGCGCCAGAGTGGGCCAGTTACACGGCTCTCCAGCAGGGTGTTGCCAGAGCGAGCCGCCCAATCGCGCAGCTCGCGCCGGGAGACGCGGTCTGTGCTCAAGACCTGCAGGATTTCGCCGGGCGCCAGGCTATCGACAAGCTCAAGCAGCCGGACGAAGCCCGAGGCGCAATCACTGCCGCGATTGTCCAGGGTGGCGCTTATCTTCAGGTCCGTTCTTTCTTCGGCGATCATCGTTGCCTCCTCAGACGACCGGCTCGAGGTATTCAACCAGATCAAACTCTTCCACGAGCTGCCAGATCCAGTTGACGACGCGTTCCGGCGTCTTCTCGCTCTCGTTTTCTTCGTCCAGGGCCAGGCCCATGAACTGGCCGTCCTTCACGCCCAGCGAGTGGCTGAACTCGTAGCCCTCAGCCGGCGTGAAGCCGACCAGCTCCGCTCCGCGCTCGGCGAACTTTTCGCCCAGGATGCCGATGGCATCACAGTAGTTGTCGGGGTAGCCGTACTGGTCGCCCAGGCCGAACATAGCCAGCTTCTTGCCGGTCAGATCCAGGTCGTCGATCTGTGTGTACAGGGCATCCCAATCATCCTGGAGCTGGCCGACGTTCCAGGTGGGGCAGCCGACGATCAGGTAATCGTAGGCCTGCATTTGTTTGAGATTTTCCCGGTCAACCTCGTAGACAGTTACCAGATTGGGCGCCACCTCGTTGAATTCTTTCACGATGAGCTCGGCGACCAGCATGGTAAAGCCGGTGTTCGTTCCATAAAATAGTCCAATGGGTGTCATCGTCATTCTCCCTATCGAGGAATTGGCTGGCGGGACGCCAGCGCCTGCCCCTCACCGCCCTCGCGCAGGTCGTCGAGCTTGCACATGCCCGCAATGGGCGAGCAGGCCCGCCACATGGGGCAGGTCAGAAAGACCACAATTAACAGCCCGATGAGGGCCAATTTGAACAGGATGAGCAGGCCAAAAGAAGAAGCCGTCAGCGCCGAGAGGTTCCAGCCAATGTAGCGATACGCCTGCCAGGCTCCCGTAATGATGAGCGTCGGCAGGAGCAGCCGCACCGCCACGCGGAAACGTTCAAGCTGCTGGCTGGCGGCCACGACGACCTGCAGGGAGACAATCTCCCGCGCTGCAGGGACGGAAATGAAGATGTTCCACACCGCGCCGCCAAACCAGAGACCAAAAGCGCCCAGGTGCAGCCAGCGCACGAGCAGCGGCAGGGGCTGCACGCCCTGGGCGAGGATGACGTCGAACGCAGCCTGCACAAGGGCGTAGAGCAACAGCAGGGCGAGAATGGCAGCGGCGAGACGCCGTTCGGCAAAGGGTTCTCCGCGCTTGTGCGGGGCGTAGGCATCGCGGCCGATCAGCCCGGCGAGCAGGAGGATCAGCGCGCCAGCCGCCCAGATCGGCCAGCCGACATTCCAGCCGGCGAAGCGCACGACGTCAAACAGGGCGCCGGCGATAAAAACGGGCAGGACGAAGCGGGTCAGGCGGCGAAAGCGGCGATACTGGCCGGACGTATAGGCGGCGAAAGCGGCTACCTGCCCGGCTTTGCGCGCCGGACGAGGGAAGAGTGCCTTCCACATGTAGCCGCCGGACAGAAAGGCGAGGCTGATCAGATGCAGCCAGCGCGGCACGACCTGCTGCCAGACGCCGGCTCCGTGCGTGGTCATTGTCAGCCAGGTGCCGACCAACGAGGCGACTGTAATGACTGTCAGGGCGACTTTGGGCAGCACGTACCGGTCCAGAAGCCGGGTCTGGGTCACTCTAGGCGCGGTTGTAGTTGTAATGAGGGAGCTATCCATGTTGGCTGTGTCCTCGATCATTCTTGCCGGCGTATGCATCATCCATAGCATAGAGAGTCGCCAGCCAGGCTGCCTTGATCTGGATCAAGTTAACGTAATAAATAAGGATTGAGGTGTTATAATGTGCCGTGCCGGCGGGTCCAACAACAGGAGGACGATCCGATGTTCGAAGAGTTCAAGAAGTTCATCATGAGAGGGAACGTCATGGATATGGCGGTCGGCATCATCATCGGTGCCGCCTTTGCCACCATCGTCAATTCCCTCGTCAATGACATCCTGATGCCGCCGATCGGCCTGCTTCTGGGAGGTGTAGACTTCTCCAACCTGTTCATCACCCTGAAGGAAGGGGCGCCGCCCGGTCCTTACGCGACGCTGACAGCGGCACAGGAAGCCGGAGCGGTGACGATCAACTATGGCGTGTTTCTTAACGCGCTGATCACGTTCCTGATCGTGGCCTTCGCCATCTTCCTGCTGGTCCGCTGGGTGAACAGGCTGAAGGGGCCGGCCGAAGAACCGGCGGCGACGACGACGGATTGCCCCTACTGCCTGATGGAGATCCCCATTGGCGCCACCCGCTGCGGCCATTGCGGCTCGGAGCTGGCCATGGCAGCGGCTGACTGACGTCTAGCCGGTCAGAACAGCCCTAACTCGGCACGACCCTCTGGCGTCAGCATGTCCGGCGTCCACGGCGGCTGCCAGACGAGCGCCACCGAAACGTCGCGCAGCCCGGGTAGGGCGCGCCAGAGGGTCATCTCAATATCATCCTTGAAGCTGGCGTGCATGGGGCAGCCGGGCGTCGTCAGCGTCATGGTGATCTGCACGCTGCCGTTGTCAATCTCGACGCCGTAGATCAGGCCCAGAT
>JAAYYY010000439.1 GCA_012515125.1 Chloroflexota bacterium | reverse complement strand
TGAAAGAAGCGATTGGACCGGCGAGGCGCATGGACGTACTTCACGACACGACGGCCCCCCTGCTGGACGTGGAAGGGCTGACGGTGGCTTACGTGCCGGCGGCCGGCAGCACGCCCCAGGCGCGCCGTGAAGAGCGTTACGCGCTCCATGACCTGACCTTTCGGGTCGAGGCGCGGGAGCTGGTAGCCGTCGTCGGGCCGAACGGCGCGGGCAAGAGCACGCTGTTCAAGGTGATCGCCGGCACGCTGGCGTCCGACGCCGGGCGGGTGACGGTCTACGGGCACGGGCCGGGCGAGCACATCTGCATCGCCTACGTGCCCCAGCGCAGCCAGATCGACTGGTCGTTCCCCGTGACGGTGAAGGACGTGGTGATGATGGGCCGGGTCGGGCAGATTGGCCTCTTTCGCCGGCCGCGGCGCGAGGATTGGGCGTTCGTCGAGCAGGCGCTGGAACGGGTCAACGCAACGGCCCTGCGCCACAAACAGATCGGCGAGCTGTCCGGCGGGCAGCAGCAGCGGGTCTTCATCGCCCGCGCGCTGGCCCAGCAAGCCGAGCTGATCCTGCTGGACGAGCCGCTGACCGGGCTGGACGTGCCCAACCAGGAAGCGATTTTCGCCGTGCTCGAGGGGCTGCACGAGGACGGCGTGACGATCATGGTCGCCACCCACGACCTGCAGCTCGCCGCCGACCGGTTCGGGCGGGTGATGCTGCTGAACCGCGAGCTGGTCGCCTTCGGCCCGCCGGAAGAGGCGCTGACCCAGGCGAACCTGCTGCGGGCCTATGGCGGGCACATGCACGTGCTGCCTGGCAGCGACGGCGATCTGGTGCTGGCCGACACCTGCTGCGACGGGCACGAAGACGAGCTGTGAGCCTGGACTGGCTGCTCGATCCGCTGCAATACGAGCTGATCCAGCGGGCGCTGCTGGCGGCGACGATGACGGGCATCGTCTGCGCCGTGCTGGGCGCCTATATCGTCCTGCGCGGGATGGCCTTCCTCGGCGACGCGCTGGCGCACACCATCCTGCCGGGGGTTGTCGTCGCCTACCTGCTGGGCTGGCCCCTGGCGGTCGGGGCGCTGGTCATGGGCGTGCTCACGGCGCTGGGCATCGGCTTCCTGACCGACCAGGGGATGGTCAAGGAAGACACGGCCATCGGCATCATCTTTGCCGGCAGCTTCGCGCTGGGGGTGGCGCTGCTCTCCACGGCGGGCAACTACTCGGTAGACCTGACCCACTTCCTCTTCGGCAACCTGCTCGGCGTCTCCACCAGCGACCTGTGGGTAACGCTGCTGCTGGGCGGCGTCGTGCTGGCGGTAATTGCCCTCTTCTACAAGGAGTTTCTGGTCATCAGCTTCGACATGACCCTGGCCCAGACGCTGCGGCTGCCGACGACCTTCCTGCGCTACCTGCTGCTCGTACTGCTGGCGGTGACCATCGTCGTCTCGCTGCAGGTCGTGGGCATTGCCCTCATCCTGGCGATGCTGATCACGCCGGCGGCGACCGCCTCGCTGCTGACCAACCGGCTGCTGCCGCTGATGGCCTACGCGGCGGCGATTGGCGCTTTCAGCGGCGTGACCGGGGTCTACGTCTCCTACCATCTGGACGTAGCCTCCGGGCCGGCGGTGGTGCTCGTCGCCACGGCCATTTTCCTGCTCGTCTTCCTGCTGGCGCCGGGCCGGGGCTTCCTCTGGCGGAGGCGGGGGCGATGAGCGACCGTCTGGCCCGGCTAAGCGGGCGGCTGCGCGAGCAGGGCTACCGCGTCACCGGGGCGCGGCGGGCCATCCTGCAGGAGCTGGTGAGCAGCAGCGGGCACGTCAGCGCCGACGAGCTGGCGGCGCTGGTCAACCGGCGGGCGCCGCGCGTGGGGCGCATGACTGTGTACCGCACGCTGGAGCTGTTGCAGCAGCTTGGGCTGGTGCGGCCGATCTATCTGGGCAGCGGCGCCGCCCATTACGTGCTGCTGGAAGATGGGCACCATCACCATCTCGTCTGCGCGCGCTGCGACGCGGTCGTCGAGTTTGACGACTGCCTGATGCAGGAGCTGGAGCAGCGGCTGGGAGAGCGCTACAACTTCCGGGTGCAGGGCCATCTGCTGGAAGTGGTCGGCCTCTGCGAGAGCTGCCGGGAGCAGGAGCCGGCGTAGTGGCGGGAAGCCGGCGCCTGCGGCTGGCAGTAGCCCTGCTGGGGATGGTCGCCGCTCTGGCGGCCTGCGGCCCGCTGGGGGCGGGCAGCGAGCCGGGCGGCCCGGCCGTGCTCTACGTGGGTTGGGACGCGGATGACCGGCTCCAACTATACCGCACCGCGCCGGACGGCGGCGAGGCGCGGAAGCTGACGAGCGCGCCGCTGGGCGTTCGCGACTATGCCGTCTCGCCGGGGGGCGACGCCATCGTCTACAGCGCGAGCCGGGAAGATGGGGGCAGCGACCTCTGGCGCGTCGCGCCGGACGGGAGAGAGAACGCGCTGCTGCTGGCCTGCCCGGAGATGAGCTGCGACGGGGCAGTATGGGCGCCCGACGGGCAGCGGCTGGTCTACACGCGCCGGCCGGTCGATGCGGAGAGCGAGAGCGGGCCGCGCCTCTACTGGCTGGCGTGGCCGGGGGCGGCGACGCAGCCGGTCTTTGCCGGGGATGAGCAAATGGGGCTACTGCCGCGCTTCTCGGCGAATGGCGACTGGCTGACCTTTGTCCGGCCGGGCGCGCTGCCGTCGGTGCTGGCCTACCCGTTGGACGGCGGCGAGCCGGTCGAGCTGCCGGGCGACGTGGTGGCGCCGGTTGTCTGGCATCCGTTTGACCTGAGCTTCCTGAGCAGCGTGGTGCTCTATGAGGGCGAGAGCGCCTACACGCACCTCTTTGCCGTGCAGGTGGAGACGCAGGCCATCGAGGACGTGAGCGGCGTGGCGGAAACGGAAGACACGGGGGCGGCCTGGTCGCCGGATGGGGAGTGGATCGCCTTCACGCGCAAGGTGGCGCGGGCGCCGGTGGGCAAACAGGTCTGGCTGATGCGGGAGGACGGCAGCGAGCTGCATCCGCTGACCAGCGACCCGGAAAGCAATTTCAGCAACCTGAGCTGGTCGGCGGACGGCGAGCTGCTGCTGGTACAGCGCTTTGCGATGGCCGGCGGCGGGCGGCCGGAGGTCTGGCTGCTGGAAGTCGAGAGCGGGGCGCTGAGCCTGGTGGCGCAGCCGGGCAGCGCGCCGTCGTGGCTGCCGTAGGGCGTTATGGACGGGGCGCAAGCATCCTAGCCGCTGCGTGGCACTTGTAGAGCGATTTTGAAAAATCGCTCCTCACCCCGCCGCGCGCGATTTGAAAAAAGCGCGCTACATCAATGCCAGTGTAGTCTATATAAGACCAAAAACCCGCCCTACGTCGTCTCCGGCCGGATGAGCTGGGTCTGGATGGGATAGGGAATCTCAATGCCGGCGCTCTCGTAGGCGCGTTTGATCGCCGTCACAGCCAGGTCGGTCGCGGCGAGCCGCTTCGTCTCGCGCAGGTCGATCCAGTAGTAAGCCGTCAGCGTAATGGCGGAGTCGGCGAATGTGTGGAAGATGACGAAGGGCGGCGGGTCAGGGAGCGCGGCGGGCAGGCCGGCGATGGCGTCGAGGGTGACGCGGCGCACCTCGTCCAGGTCGCTGTCGTAGGCCACGCCGATGTCGACGGCGATACGAGCCATCGGGCTGCGCGTGAGATTGGTAAGCGGGCTTGTCAGCAGCATGGCGTTGGGCAGGAGCACGTTTTGCCCGTCCATCGTCTCCATCTCCGTGGCGCGCAGGCTGACCTCGACGATGCGGCCCTCGAACTCGTCCACGCGGATCACGTCGCCCAGCTCGAAGGGGCGCTGCAGGAGCAGGATAAGGCCGGCGATAAAATTCTCGCTGATATCCTTGAGGGCGAAGCCGATGGTGAAGCCGGCGACGCCCAGGCCGGCGACAAAGGCGGTGAGGTCGAAGCGCACCTGCTCCAGCGCTGTAATCGTCACCAGGACGACGAGCGACCAGCGCACGACCTGGGTGATGACCTGGTACGCTTCGGGCTTCACATGGCGGCGCCGGAGCATATTGGTGAGCAAGCGCACGACGAGGCCGGTCAGATAGAGGCCGACGAGGAAGATGACCAGGCCCGAGAGCAGATCGGGGAGGAAGTTCAGGAAGCGCTCGACAATCTGCTCGAGGGCGCCGGGAATCTGCTGCAGTTCGTCGTCCATGCAGTTCTCCTTTTGCTGAAGAGGCAATGGCTGCCGGGTGACCGGTAGGGCGGGTTTTCAACCCGCCGCCGAGTTGAGAACTCGACCTACGAGCCGGCTACCTCTTCATTCGTCAATCGCGGTCAAAATGGGGCGAGCGCTTCTCCAGGAAAGCGGCGACCGCCTCCTGGTGGTTGGTGCCGCCCCACAGGGCAGCGAACAGCTCCGGCTCGGCGGAGGCGGCAGCTTCCGTGGAGCGGCCGGCGAGGCGGACGAGTTCCTTCGTCGCCCCCAGCGCATCGCGCGGCAGCGCTGCCAGCCGCTGGGCCCAGGCAATCGCCACCGGCAGCACCGGCTCTCCGGCGGGCACGAGGCGCTGGACGAAGCCAATGCGGTAAGCCTCGGCGGCGCTGATGCTCTCGCCGGTGAGCAGCAGGGCCATGGCGCGGCTGGCGCCGATGAGGCGGACGAGGCGGGCCGTCCCGCCCCAGCCAGTCGTCAGCCCCATACGCACCTGCACCCAGCGGAGCTGGGCGTCCTCGGCGGCGAGGCGCAGGTCGCAGGCGGCGATGATCTCGCAGCCGCCTCCGGCAGCGTCGCCGTTGACGGCGGCGAGCACGGGCAGCGGTAGCTTGGCGAGCTGTTCGAGCGCTTCGCTCATGATGCGGTTCAGACGCACCCCGGACTCGGGCGTCATCTCGCCGGCCAGCTCCTTGAGGTCGCCCCCGGCGACGAAGGTGGGGCCCGTGCCGGTGATGATCAGCACGCGTAGGGAGCGGCTTTCTGCGGCGGCGGTCACCGCGCGGACGAAGCCCTGCTGCGCTTCCCAGTTGAGGGCGTTGCGCGCCTCCGGCCGGTTCACGCGCAGGACGCCCACGCCATTGTTTTCTTCGTAGAGGATGGTATTCGTCATGGCGAAAGTGTAACACGGGCGGCGCCAGTTGACCGCACCTGGGCCACGGCTTACCATTCGGCCCATGCACGCGCCATCGCCGCCACGCCCTGCCGTCTGGCGCGCCCTCGGGCTGGGGGCCGTCTTCCTGCTGGTCGCCGCCACGGCCGCCATCGCCCTCATCTCCAGTGGGCGGCTCGACCCACGCCTCCCGGGGCCGCTGCAGGCCGAGCTGGGGCCGCAGACGGTGGAAATTGGCGCGGAGGAGGCAACGCTGCTCTGGCAGGAGGTGGCGCTGCCGGAGCCGCCCTACTCGGTACGGCTGCGGGCGACGAGCAGCGGCGCGGAGACGGTGGCCTACGGGCTGGCGCTGGGCGGGCCGGACGGCTATCTGGCGGTCGTCATCTCGCCGGCCGGCTACCGCAGCGTGTCGCTGCAGCGGGCGGGCGCAGGCGAAGAGGTCCTATTATGGCACGCGCCGTTGGGCGACGCGCTGCCGCGCGCGATAGAGATACAGGTGGACGTACGCGAGGATGGCACCGCGACGGTCTGGGTGGCGCGAGAGACGATATGGGAGGGCGAATGGCCGGGCACAGGCAGGCAGGTCGGCCTGCTGGCGCGCGGCGAAGGGGGCGCGGCGACGGTGGTGTTTGAGGCGGTGGAGCTGTTTGGCCGTTCTGAACTGTGATTCCGTTGATTAACCTGATGGACTATGATTTTCTGCCGGCGACAACGAATCATAGTTAATCATTCAATCAGACGAATCACAGTTCAGAAAGCAATGCGTCTCTCCAGACGGCCGGTAGGGCGTCAGGTTCATCAAAGACGATCTCGCGGGCCTGGACGAAGCCGGCCAGCCGGCGCAGGGCGGCGGCGATCTCCGGGCCGGCCTCGGCGGGGGCGTCCGGCTCGGCGTAGAGGGAGAGGATGTGCAGCCGCTCCTGCTTGCGGTCCAGCTTCGGGTCGAGCCGGCCGACGAATTGGTCGCCGTGCAGAATGGGCAGCACATAGTAGCCGTACTGCCGCTTCGCCTTCGGCACGTAGATCTCCATGCGGTAGTGGAAGTCGAAAAGCAGCTCGGTGCGCTGCCGGTCGCAGATAAGGTTGTCGAATGGAGAAAGCAGCTCGGTGCGCGGCTGCCATTGCCCGGCTTGCAGCGCCTCAACGTGAGGCAGGTCGTCGCGGTGCAGATACCAGGGGCCGCGCCCTCCCCCTTCCACCGCGACGCGCAGCAGCTCGCCGCGCTTCTCCAGGCGGGCCAGCGCCCCGGGCAGGTCGGCGTAGGCGCCGCGCATGAAGTGGAAGCGGATGTGCGGCGGGCGGGCGACGCCCAGCGCGCGCACGGCAAGGGCCACGGCCCGCTCGTCGGCCTCCTGTTCGTCGAGTTGGGCCGGCGGCCTGTGGCCATCGAGATGGTCTTCGGCCAGGGCCCAGAGGCGCGTCTGCCCCTTGCGTCCGGCGACCATCAGCTCCCCTTCCAGCCACATCACGTCGAGCATCTGGTTGACGGTGCGGTGGGTGCTCCAGGCGTCGGCGTGCCACTGGTCGTCGTACTCGTCGTGCTCAAAGTCGCCCGCGGAGAGCGGCCCTTCGGCCTGCAGCCGCTCGCGGATGTGGGCGCGGAGCGGGGCGTTGGCTTCCAGCCAGCGCTTCGTGCCGGGCCGCCACCTGGCCCGCTGGCGCTGCATCGCCCAGTAAAAGAGCGGGTAATCCTCGGTGAGCACAATGGAAGCGACGTGCGCCCAGTATTCGAAGAGGCTGCGCCGCTCAAAAAGCAGGTGCGAAAGCAGGTCGGGGTCGTAGGGGCCGAGGCGACTGAAGAGGACGAGCTGCGGGCTGCGGGCGACGACCTGGATGGGGTCGAGCTGCAGGCAGCGGATGGCGCGCACCACGTCGAGCGCAGCTTCGGCGGTCGGCTCCGGGCGCGGGCCGGCGAGGCGCTGCTTGTCGATGGCCAGCCGCCGGGCGTCGGCGAGGGTCAGGGAGGGCAGGGCCGCCACAGTTACAGCACCACCACGCGCTCTTCGACGAGGTCCACCCGCGCCAGGGCGATAATTGGCACGCCGAGCGAGGCCAGATTTTCCCGGCCGGGCTCGTAGATCTTTTCGATGACGGCGCCGATGGCGCAAAGCGTGGCGCCGCTCTGGCGGATGATGTCGGCCAGGGCGGCGATCGTCTGGCCGGTCGCCAGGAAGTCGTCCACGAGCACGACACAGTCCTTGGGGCCGAGGTATTCCGGGGAGACCATCAGGCGCACGACGTTGCCCTTGGTGTGGCTGGGCGCCTCGGCCTGGTAGAAGCCGTCGGGCATGGTGATCGGCCGGTGCTTGCGCGCGTAGACGACGGGCACGCCAAGCGCGCGGCCCGCGGCGACCGCCGGGGCGATGCCGCTGACCTCGGCGGTGACGACTTTAGTCACCTCGCAGACGCCCGCCTCGCGGAAACAGGCGGCAAAGGCGTCGCCCATCGCCTGGGTCAGCACGGGGTCAATCTGGTGGTTAAGAAAACTATCGACCTTGATAATGCCGCGGCCGAGATAGGTAGCCTCAGCCGCGATCCTCTCCCTCAACATCTGTAACGCCTTCATCCTGTCCCTCCGGATAAATCCAGTCGGCAAATAAAGCTCCCAGGTCACATTCGCAGGACGCCTCGGCGACGCTGCGCAGGCTCTCCGTCGTGGCTACACCCCACTGCTGGCTCTCGTAGTAGGCCCGCAGGAAAGCGGCAAAATCATCCTCGCCCATCTCCGCTTCCAGCGCCTCAAAAAAGAGCCCGCCCCGCCCGTAGACAATGGCGCTGTACTCCTGCGGGCTATACTCGGCCACGGGCAGGCCGACGGGCAGCTCGGCCATTTCGATGCTCTGCCAGCGGCCGACCAGCGAATCGCGGAAGCCCCGCGCGCCGCCTGCCCCGTACTGGTCGGCGAAGTAAAGCAACGTGGCATACTGGGCCAGCGACTCGTCCAGCCAGGGCTCGTCGAGCTGGTCGTTGCCCACGATGCTGTAGAACCACTGGTGGGCCACCTCGTGGGCCGTCGTCGATTCCAGCACCTGCGGTGGGAAGGGGTTCTGGCGCTCATAGAGGCGCAGGGCATTGACGACGATGCCCGGATATTCGACGCCCAGAGCCGCCGTCGGCGTGCTGCCCAGGTCCAGCTCGGTGAAGGGATAGGGGCCGAAGTGCGCCTCGTAGCTCTCGACGGCGGCGACGGCGTAGGCCAGCACCTGCTCGCCCACGTCGGCGTATTCGGGGAAAGTGTAGCTGTGCAGCGTCGTCTCGCCTACGGTGGCGCTGGTGCGCTCGTAGCGCGCGCTGCCGGCAATATAAAAATCGCGCACCGGCCCGGCGAGGTAGGTGACAATCTGCCGGTCGCCCTGCTCTTCGCGGGTCGCCTCCACGCCGGAGGCAGCCAGGACGACGCCGGCCGGCGCGGTCAGGCGCGCGCGGTAGAAGCTGCTTTCGCTGTAGACGATGTCGCCGCCTTCCGGTGGCAGTTCCACGTTCCAGCCCTCGTCGTCGTAGACGGCGAGCAGCGGGTAGAAGTGGGCCAGCGCCAGAATCTCCTCGTCGTAGATGAAGGTGCCGTAGTGCCCGCCGCCGCTCCGGGGGATCGTCACGTCGAAGTCGAAAGACAGGACCAGTGACTCGCCGGGAGCCAGCGGCGCGGGCAGGGGCACGCGCAGCACGCTGTCCTGCAGCTCGTAGGCCGGCGTGACCGGCGCGCCGTTCACCTGCACGTTTTCCACGACGGCGCGCCCGCCCATCAGGTTGGGGAAGAGGCGCAGAACCATCTCCTCCAGGGGGATCTCCTCCCGGTTGGTGACGTGCATCTCCTGCCGGCCCTGGAGCTGCGTCAGGCTGTCGTCGAGGGTCAGGTCGAGGTGGTAGACGGTCGCGCCGGGCAGCTCGCCGAGCACGCCCTGGGCGCCAGAGACCAGTCCGGCGGCGAAGTCACCGCGGTCATCCCAGGCGACGGGAAAGAGGGCCGGGGCGGGCAGCACGCCGGCCGGCGCCGCAGGTGGCTCTTCTGTGGCGGCGGGGGCAGCGGCGCCGGTGGAAGAAGCCGGAGCGGTGGCTGTTGCCGGAGCCATAGCCGGGACAGCCGCGGTCGGTTCCGGTGAAGCCGCACGGCCGGCCAGCAGCCGCCAGGCAAGCACGACGACGATCAGCCCCACCACGGCGATGGCGGCGACGGCGAGGGCGCGGCGCATGATCAGCCTTTCAGCTCCAGCCAGTTGCGCCCGACGCTCACGTCCACTTTCAGCGGCGCGTCCAGCTCGAAGGTCTGGCTCATCGTCTCCACGACGAGGCGGCGCACCTCCTCGACCTCCTCCTCCGGCGCCTCCAGCAGTAGCTCGTCGTGCACCTGGAGGATGATGCGGGCCTGGTAGCCCCCTTCACGCAGCCGGCGGTGCAGGGCGATCATCGCCAGCTTGATGATGTCGGCGGCGGTGCCCTGGATGGGGTGGTTGATGGCCTCGCGCTCCGCGCGGGCGACCATCTCCGGGTTGGTGCGGGCGCGCGCCTGGAAGATGGGGAAGTAGCGGCGCCGGCCGAAAAGGGTTTCCACATAGCCCTGCTGCCGGGCCTGCATCTTCGTCCGCTCCAGATAGTCGCGGATGCCGGGGAAGCGCTCGAAGTATTCGCGGATGTAGTTCTCGGCCTCGGCCAGAGTCAGGTCCGATTCGCGGGCCAGCCGGTAAGCGCCCATGCCGTAGATGATGCCAAAGTTGACGTTCTTGGCAAACTGGCGCTGCTTAAACGTAACTTCTTCGAGCGGCACCCGGTAGACCGCGGCGGCGGTAGCGCGGTGAATGTCCAGCCCCTGGCGGAACGCCTCCAGCAGCGCCTCGTCCTGGGTGATGTGGGCGAGGATACGCAGCTCGACCTGCGAGTAGTCGGCGGCGATGATCACCCAGCCGGGCCGGGCGACGAAGCCCCGGCGGATGCGCATGCCCACGTCGGAGCGCACGGGGATGTTCTGCAGGTTGGGATTGCTGCTGGCGATGCGCCCGGTCACGCTGCCGGCCTGGTTGAAGCTGCTGTGGATGCGCCGCGTCTCCTCGTTCACCAGCGCCGGCAGGGCGTCCACGTAGGTGCTCTTCAGCTTGCCCAGCTCGCGGTATTCGAGGATGAGGTTGATGATGCCGGTCTCGTCGGCCTGGCGCAGGCTCTCCAGCACGTCGGCGGCGGTCGAGTAGGAGCCGCTGCGGGTCTTGCGCAGGCCGCGATGGGGCAGCTTCAGCTCCTCGAAGAGCACCTCGCTGAGCTGCTGGGTGGAGTTGATGTTGAAGGGATGGCCGGCGATGGCGTAAATCTGCTTTTCCAGCTCCTGCAGCCGCTCGTCCAGCTCGGCCGACATCTGCTTGAAGAAGTCCACGTCGATAGCCACCCCCTCGCGCTCGATGTCCACGAGCACGTTTACCAGCGGCATCTCGATTTCGAGCACCCGTTCCAGCCCCTTGGCCCGGATCTCCGAGGCGAGCGGCTCCCGGAGGCGCAGGGTCATGTCGGCGTCGGCGGCCCCGTAAGGGGCGACCTGCTCGACCGGAAGCTGGGCCATCGTCTTCTGGGCCTTGCCGGTGCCGATGAGCTCGGTAATCTCGGTCATCTGCACGCCGAGGCGGTGGCTCGCCAGCCCTTTGAGGCTTTTGAACTTGCTCGCCGGGTTGGTCAGCCATTCGGCAATCATCGTGTCGAAGACGAGGGGCGTGACTTCGATGCCATAGCGGCGCAGGATCATCAGGTCGTATTTGGCGTTGTGGGCCAGCTTGGGCAGGTTGGGATTGGTCAGCGCGGGGCGCAGCGCGTCGAGCACGGTCTCCAGAGGAAGCTGGCCCTCGGCCAGCCGCCGCTCGGTCTGGAAGAGCGTCATCTGCCCGTCAACCGCGTGCGACTCCTCCTCGGCGAGATGGCCGACCGGGATATAGTAGCCCTCCGCCGGGCTGACGGCGAGGCAGATGCCTACGAGGTCGGCGGTCATCTTGTCCAGGCTCGTCGTCTCGACGTCGAAGCTGAGCTGTTCGGCCGATTCCAGCCGTTTGACGAGGGCCTGTAGCGCCTCTTCGGTGCGCACGATAATCGTCGTCGTCGGCGGCTGCTCGCTGATGTCGGGCACCTCGTCCAGCGTCTCGACGAAGCGTACCGCCAGCGAGCGGAACTCCAGCTCGCGGAAAAGCTCGACCACCGCCTCGGCGTCGTATTCCTCGGCGACACAGGCGGCGAGGTCTATCTGAATCGGCGCGTCGAGCTGGATGCGGGCCAGCTTCTGGCTGAGGAAGGCCAGCTCCCGCCCCTCTTCCAGCTTCGCGCGCAGCCCCTTCGTCTGCTCGTCAAGGTGCTCGTAGATCTTTTCGAGCGTGTCGTACTGCTCCAGCAGCCGGACGGCGGTCTTGGGGCCGATGCCGGCGACGCCGGGGATGTTGTCGCTGGTGTCGCCGACAAGCGCCTTGTAATCGACAATCTGGTCGGGGCGCACGCCGAGCTTCTGCACGACCGCATCGTAGTCGTAAATCTTCGTCTCCGAGCCGGTGCGGTTGTCGGGAAGCTGGACGCGGATGTTGTCGTCCACAAGCTGCAGGATGTCCTGGTCGCCGGTGACGATGAGCACGGGCACGCCCTGCTCCGCCGCCTGCCGGGCGACGGTGCCGATCACGTCGTCGGCCTCGTAGCCTTCACACTCCAGAATGGGCACGTTGAACGCCTGCACGACCTCGCGGATGCGCTCAATCTGGATATCCAGCTCGTCGGGCATCTTTTCGCGCGTGCCTTTGTAGTCGGGGTACAGCTCGTCGCGCTGGGTCAGCCCCTGGTCGAAGGTGACGGCGAGGTACTTGGGCGGATCGTCGGCGAGCAGGATGTCCATCAGGGTGCGGGTGAAGCCGTAGGTAGCGTTGGTCGGCTCGCCCGCCTTCGTGGTGAAAGAGTCCAGCGGGAGGGCAAAAAAGACCCGGTAAGCCAGGGCGTGGCCATCAATAAGAACGAGTTCTGGGGCGCTCATACTATCCTTTTCCTGCCGTCAGGGGCGCCGGCGAGGCGTCAGGCAACGCGCTACAGGGCCGGCGCATTCGTCGAATGCCATCCAGTAATTATAGCACATTTTTTCTAAGATTGCGCTCCCGGCCGGCAGTGGGCGACCGCCGGGAACAGGGCTCATGGGGCTTGCTGCAGGAAGGGCGCCAGCTCGTGCTCGCCCAGTGGCTCGGCGGCAGGAACGGCGTAGAAACCCTTCTCCCAGAGGCGGGAGGTAAAGCCAGACTGCGCGCGCAGGTCGGCGGCGACGCCTTCCTTTAGCTGCCGGACGATCTCGTCCACGCGACAGTCCGGCGGGCAGTGGACCAGGAAATGCACCAGCTCCGCGCGGACGACAACGTGGGATAGCTCGAAGCCGCGCTCGCTCGCCAGCCGCTCGAGCACGCGCCGCACGGTAATCTGCAGCGGCAGCGGCAGAGAATGGTGAGCCCGCCAGACGACGGCGTAGCTGGTGGGCGGCTCTTCCAGCGACCAGTGACGCCCGGCGGGGACCGGCGCGCGCGCGTCGTCGGCGGCGACGTGGGGCACAAGCGCCGTGTAGAGCGCGTCGGCCTGCCGGCGCAGCTCGCCGAGGGCCGTTTCCGGGCGCGCGGCGAGGGTCAGCAGGTGGGCGCTCCCCAGGGGCCGGGTGTAGAGCAGCAGGTCGCCGCTGCGGGTGGGCAGGCGCAGGAACTGGATGGCGGCAGTATGGCCCGGCATCCAGGTATTGGCGACGTGGGCGGCGACATCTTGCACCTGTGAAGGCTCCAGGCGGCCCGTGTGCGCGCGCAGCTCGCCGCCGCAGCTTACCAGCGCGCCGATGACCTTGGCGTGCAGCGTCGCGCCCTGCAGGGTCGCGGCGAGCTGTTCCGCGTCGTCCTCGACGGGCGGAGCGGCAGGCGCCGTACCCTCGCGGCCGAGTATCTCGCCGAGAATGCCGGGCAGGGCCGCTTCGGCGGCGCCGCGAGGCAGGATTCCCTGAACCTGGTCGCCGGCCAGCTCGGGCGCGGCAAGCACGCCGGGCGGCGCCAGCGCGACCACGGCAAGATCGGGCTGCCTGTCGCGCAGGGCAGGCAGGGCCTCGTGGAGCAGCTCCACAGGCAACAGGACGAGGTCCTGTCGCTGCCGGCCGAGGAGGAGCGTGGCTTCGAGGACGGTGGAGGCAGCCGAGATGACGTACTCGCCGCTGCTCAGCAGTATCTCAAACAGGCGCGCCGCCCGCCCCTCATCCGGCTCGACCAACAGGATGCGTTTCATCGTGGTGTGGATTCTACTTTTGGCCGGGGCAAGTGGCAAACGATGATTGGCCTGGAATCGGGGCCGTGGCCCGCTCCCGGCCGGAAAACGTGACCAAAACTGTATCCGCTGCTGTCTCTCTATCTATTGACCTGCCGGCCCAGACGATCTTTGCTGTGACTGGCGACGGTAGAGATTGCGTCAACTGGAGGAACCATCAAAATGGCTAAGCAACGGCACACAGATCGCGAGCCCGCCCGGCTTCGCCCTGCATGGTCCATCACGCTGGTGGCCCTGATGATCGTTTTCGGCAGCCTGTGGGCTTCGGCTGCGACGACCACCGCCACGCCGGCGACGGTAGCCGCGCCGGTCCTGAAGTGGCAGCGCGGCGGCTGCGGCGCCTCGTCGTGCGAGCAGGGCTGGTACAACTCGCCCGCCGTAGCCGATCTGGATGGCGACGGCGAGCCGGAGATCATCTGGGCAGCCAGCACGGTCTTCGCCCTGAACGGCTCCGACGGCTCGGTCCAGTGGGCCGCCGATCCGGTGGGCGGCCGGAGCTGGCCGAGCGTCGCCGTCGCCGACCTGGAGGGCGACGGCACGTTCGAGGTGATGACGGGACATGAGGACGGTTTTTTCCACATCCACGACCACACCGGCTCCCTGCTCTGGTCCAGACAGCCCTATCCCGCCAGTCTGAATTACGAGATTCGCTCGGTGGCAGTCGCCGACCTGGAGGTCGATGGCGATCTGGAGGTGGTGTTCGCCAACACCTTCCAGGACGACCAGTGGTGGGTCTACGAGCATAACGGCGTCCTGCGCGCCGGCGATTGGCCGCAGCACGAGCCGGACGGCAACCTCAACGGCTACACCCGTTTCGCGCTGAACCAGAACATTGGCATCGGCGACGTGGACGGCGATGGCCGGGCGGAGATTATCGGCAGCACCAACTATGCCAACGGCAACATTCCGGCCTTTCACGACGACGGCACGCAGATGCTGGCCCACGAAATGTATGGCGCCAATCCCGACGGCAGCAACCGCGTCTGGAGCCGGGTGCGCGTCTTCGAGGACCACGCGCTCGATCTGAACCCGACCGACGACTGCCGGCGGGGCGCAAAAGCCAGTTTCGGCTATTCGCCGCCCACGGTGGCCGACGTCAACGGCGATGGCGTCTACGAGATCGTCATCGTCTCCAGCTTCATCGACTGCGGCGATCACGTCTACGAAAAGCCGTTTATCCTGAACGCCGATCGCACGCGCTGGGCGGCAGACGGCTATGACTGGACCGTCCTTCCGGCGACCGAGCCAGACTCTGCGCCGCTAAGCCAGGACGAGAGCGTGATCGAGCTGTCGATGCCCAACGCCGTCGCCGCCGATCTGGACGGCGACGGGCTGCTGGAAATCCTCTACGCTTCCTACGACGGCCGGGTCCACGCCTACTGGCTGGACAGGACGCAGCACGGCGACTGGCCCTATCCGGTGTACGACGCGAGCGAAGGGTTCTACCGCTTTGCGTCGGAGCCGGTTGTCGTCGATCTGGATGGCGATGGGCTGGCCGAAGTGCTCTTTGCTTCCTGGCCGGAGAAAGGGGGAAACCGCACCGGCAAGCTGCACATTGTCAATTACCTGGGCGAGCTGCTGCACGAGGTACCGCTGCCCGCGCCCTTCGGCGGCAACTGGAATGGCGGGCTGGCGGCGCCCACCGTCGATAACGCAGACGGCGACCCGGACATGGAAGTCGTCCTCGGCACGGCTCGCTCCGGCGTGGTCGTCTATGACCTGCCCGGCACGTCCGGCGCTCGCCCGCACTGGCCAACCGGACGTGGAAGCTACCTGCGCGCCGGCCTGGCCCAACCGCCCACCGTGCCGGCGCCGCCGGAGGCGACCATCTACATGCCGCTCGCCGTGCGCTCCTCGCCCTGACGGGGGCCGGCCGGATCGCGCCCGCCATTTTGGCCCTTTACAAAATACCTGGCATCTTCGAGTTTTCAACCCGCCGTCGAGTTTTCAACTCGACCTACAAGGTGGCGTCCAGACTGCCCGGCAAATTGTAATCGTCCAATCTGGCAAGCGCGATCCAGTTAGAGAACGTTCAGGGGAATCGCAGCGGTCTCTGGCTGGGGCGTGGGCGTGCGATCGGCCGGGCTGCCGGACAGGCTCCAGGCGCCCGCGCGCTCGATGCGCACGGGCACGATCTGCCCGCGCAGAGAGCGCTCGTCCTCGAAGAAGACGAGCTTACCGCGCGGGTCGCGCCCCTGCCAGCTACCCTTCCGCCGCCCCTCGACCAGCACCTCGACCGTCTGGCCCAGGTAGTCGCGCATCTTCTCGGCGGAGATACGCTCGTTCAGCGCCTCGATTTCCTGGAAGCGGCGGCGCTTTTCGGCGTCGCTCACGTCGTCGGGCATGGCGCGGGCGCTGACGGTGCCGGCGCGGGCGCTGTAGCGGGCCAGATGGATCTTGTCCAGGCGCAGCTCGGCGAGCAGGTCGTAGGTCGCCTGGAACTGCTTCTCCGTCTCGCCGGGGAAGCCGACTATGATGTCGCAGTGGATGGCGGCGCCGGGCACGACCTCGCGGATGTGGCGGACGAGGTCTCGGTAATCCTGCGCCGTGTAGCCGCGACGCATGTTGCGCAGCACCTCGTCGTCGCCGGCCTGCACGGGCACTTCAATCTGCGGCATCACCTTGGGCAGGTCGCGGACCGCGTGCAGGATGCGGTCGGTCATGTAGTTGGGGTGGCTGGTCAGGAAGCGGATGCGCTCCAGACCCTCGACGCCGTTGACAGCGTGCAGCAGGTCGGCGAGGTCGGGGCCGTCGGGCACGTCGTAGCCATAGCGGTCCACAATCTGCCCCAGCAGCACGACCTCTTTCACGCCCTGCTCGACGAGCGAGCGCACTTCGGCGACGATACTACCCACAGGCCGGCTGCGCTCTTTCCCGCGCTTCTGCGGGATGATGCAGAAGGTGCAGGCGTGAGAGCAGCCATAGACGATGGACACGGGCGCGGAGACGAGGCGGTTGCGCTGCTGGCGGGGCAGGATGACGGCGCCGTCCATCAGCGCGTGGCGGCGGGCCGTCTCCTCCTGCTCGATAGCCAGGACTTCCGGCTGCTGCAGGTGGCTGACGAGCGGCGAGCCGTCCGAAGCCGGCTCCATGAAAACGTCCACGAAGGGGAAAGTCTTCGCCAGATGCTCGTTGCCGCGCACGCCGACGACGCAACCCATCACGGCGATGGTGCGCTCCGGGTGCTGCTCTTTGAGGGCGCGCAGGGCGTGCAGCTTGTTATACGCTTTATCTTCGGACTGCTGCCGGACGGTGCAGGTCTCCAGCACGATGACGTCGGCGTCCTCGGCGCGCTCGGTGGCGCGATAGCCGAGCTTCTCCAGCTCGGTGGCGACGCGGCGGGCGTCGGCGTAGTTCATCTGGCAGCCGGTTATCCAGAAATGGTAAGTCTTATCACTCATCAGGTTTCAGTGGTCAGTTGTCAGTAGTCGGCGCTCAGTTATCAGATTGCTGGTAACTGACCACCGACTACTGACAACTACTTTCTGACTACAAATAACGCTTCGGACAAGCGGAAGCGCATTGTATCGCCGCGAATTTCGGGGGTCAAAAACTCTAAGACGGCGTTAGGGGCGCGCAACAGCAGCACGCGCAGGCGGGTGAGGTCCGGCTCCGTCACGTTCATGCGCGCCGCCCAGGGGCCGAAGTCGAGCCATTTCCACTCCGTTTCTTCCTGCTCGATGGTCAGGCCGGCTTCGTAGAAGGCCTGTCGCCACTCGTAGATGCTCAGGCAGCGCACGTGGCTGGGGTCGCGCAGCCGCTCGAAGGCGTTGATGTAGCGGCCTGCCTCGTTCTGCAGGCGGGCCTTCTTGCCGCTGTGCAGGCTGCCGGGCACGACGTTGTCCACGACGGCGAGGCGTCCACCCGGCGGCAGGATACGATGGACCTCCGCAAGAAAGCGTCCGATGTCGGGGAAGTGGTGGGGCGCGAGGCGCACGGTGACGAGGTCGAAGCTGGCAGGGGCGAAGGGCAGCGCCCCGGCGTCGGCGGCGAGCGCAGACACGTTCGCCAGCCCCTTTTCCTGGGCCAGCGCGCGCGCCTTGGCGACCATCGGCGGGGTCAGGTCGGTGGCGACGACAGAGGCGACGTGCCGGGCCAGCGCGTGGGCGGTGTGTCCTGCGCCGGTCGCCACGTCGAGCACGCGCCAGCCCGGCTGCGGCTGCACCAGATCGAGCAGCCGCACCAGATGGGCCGGGTCGGCGTGGATGGCGCTCGTGGCGTAGGCATCGGCCTTATCGCCGAACTGGGCCTGAACGCGGCTGCGGAT
>JAAYYY010000438.1 GCA_012515125.1 Chloroflexota bacterium | reverse complement strand
TTATCCGGCAGGTCAACGCCGAGCTGGATGCCGCCGATAGCACCGGCGAGGTAAAGGCGACGCTGGCCGAAGTACAGGATCTTCGCCGGCAGGTTGAGGAATTGCGCCGGGAGCTGCTATCGGCGGCAAGCCAGCCGCTGCACGAAGGCCAGGCGGCAGTACGGGAGAGTCAGGCAGCCGTCCGCGAGAGCCGGGCAGCCCTGGACGAGAGCCTGCGTCTGGCGGCGCGTGAGCAAACGGCCGAGATCCAGCGGACTGCGATGCCCTCCACGGACGATTCTCCGGCCGGCCCATAGCCAACGCAATCCGACGATTCTATGTAAGCCTCCGCGGGCAGCACCGCGGGGGTTTTTTGTCTCTCCAGCTTGTGAAATATCGCACAAAATCACCCGATCGGGTGATAGGAGATGCACCAGCCGGACGACGCCGGGGAAGGTGCATTGACCTATTCTTAAGGCTGGCACGTGATCTATCTGCGTGGAGCGAAGGAGAAGACGATTGCCATTGGAAAGAGAAACAGTATGGCAACGGAAATGAGAACAGGATGGAGTACAGCAGTGTTACTTCCTCAGGGAGGACTATCGAATGGGTAAAGAGAATTTCATGACCAAAGCCCTCAATGAGACCGTCCTCTCCCGGCGCACGTTCCTGAAGTGGAGCGGTGCTTTAGGGGGCACGGTCGCATTGGCGGGCGGGCTGTCGGTAGGCTTTAAGCCTGTGGAGCAGGCAGCGGAAGAGCCGGCCGCCGCCAGCGAAGGAAAATGGATATCGGCCGCCTGCTGGCACAACTGCGGCGGGCGTTGTCCGAACTACGTGCTGGTGCAGGATGGTGTTGTCGTCCGGCAGAAGACCGACGATCGCGAAGGCGATACACCGGACTTTCCCCAGCAGCGTGGTTGTGCGCGCGGGCGCTCCCAGCGGCACCAGGTATTTGGCGCTGACCGCCTGAAGTACCCGATGAAGCGCAAGAACTGGGAGCCGGGCGGCGGCAAGAAAGAGCTGCGCGGACGCGACGAGTGGGTGCGCATCTCCTGGGACGAGGCTCTGGACATCGTCGCCAGCGAGATCAAGCGCATTAAAGAGAAATACGGCAACCGCGCCATCTTCTCGCCCGGAGCCGGCGAAATGGGCCGCACACTCACGCTGTACGGCGGCTTCGTGCCGGCCTACGGGACGACCTCTGGCGGCACTCTGCACGCGTCGAAGAACGCCGTGCTGGGGTATGGCGCTTACACCAACGTCACCATAGGCGACCGGATGCAGCATCGGAAAGTAGACCTCTTCGTCCACTGGGGCGCTAACGGCGTCTCGTCCAGTGGCGGCAGCGCCGTCTACCACTATATGCAAAGCAAGAAGCCCGGCGCCAGGACGATCATCATCGACCCATTCTACAACGAAACGGTCCAGCTTCTCGCTGACGAGTGGATTCCTATCCGGCCGACCACGGATCATCCGATGGTGCTGGGTATGGCCTACGTCCTGATCACCGAGGACGATCCGGCGACCAACCCGCTCATTGACTGGGATTTCCTGAACCGGTGTACGGTGGGGTTTGATGCCGACCACATGCCCGAAGGCGCCGATCCGAAGGAGAACTTCAAGGATTACGTGCTGGGTACCTATGACGGCGTTCCGAAGACCCCCCAATGGGCTTCTGAAATCTGTGGCGTCTCTCCTGAGCGCATCCGCAGTCTGGCCATCGAGATCGCGACGACGAAGAACGTCGCCCTGTGCATGTCCAGCGCGACGTGCCGAGTCCAGAACTCTGACTCGTGGCCCCAGATGTTCTTCACATTTGGCGCCATGACGGGCCACATCGGCAAGTCCGGCAGCTTCACCGGCGACAGCTACTACCACGGTAACTGGGGCGGCGTTCGCAACAATCCGTTTCTTGTTCAGGCCGGCGGCGCCGGCGTCGAAGGCGTCGGCCTCAACCCCATCGAGGAAGAGAGGGCAGACGTCTGGACGGTCTTGCCCAAGATTCCAGGAACGCGCCTGAACGATACGCAGATGTGGCAGGCCATTGTCGACGGCAAGTACCTGGCGGCCAAGGATGAATGGCGCGACATCGATATCCGGCTCATCTATCACGGCAGCGGGGCAAGCCTGCAGACCCGCGATGGCATGAGTAAGGGGATCGAAGCTCACCGTAAGGTGGAGTTCGTCGTCAGCCATGCGCAGATATTGACTACCAATGCCCGCTATTCTGACGTCGTGCTGCCCGTCACCACGCTGTGGGAACGGGATGGCGCCGTCATCGGGGCCAACCGTGAGATCGGCTTCATCTGGTCCAGCCGGATCACAGAGCCGCTCTTCGAAGCCAAGGACGACATCTGGATTGCTGCGGAGATCGGCAGGCGCCTGGGCCTGGATCCGAAGGTCATCGACCCCGTGCCGTTGAAGCAGCAGATCTTCAACCAGATCGCCGGGGCCGTGGTGATGAAGGACGAGCTTCCTAACTCCAAGTCGGATTACGAACCGCTTGTCACCATCACCGAGGAAGACATCAAGGAATTCGGCGTAGAAGGCGAGCCTCAACAGGGCCGGATTACGTGGAAGGAACTCAAGGAGAAAGGGTTCTACCAGGTTCCTCGCTCTCCAGACGACAACTTTGAGTATATCCCCTTCCTGGACTTCCGTGAGGATCCCGAAGCGAACCCGCTACCGACCGTAACCGGCAAGATTCAAATTCATAGCCAAAGGCTGGCAGACGTGATCGAGTCGCGTGGGTGGTCCACCATCCAGCCGATCCCCGCGTACAACCCGGCTCAAGAGGGCTATGAAGCCACCTTCGCAGACTGGGAAAAACGAGAGAAGGGCGAATACCCGCTACAACTGTTCACGATTCACTATCTCCGTCGCTCCCACTCGGTCTTTGACAACATACCGCAGCTGCGCCGGGCGTTCCCGCAGGAGTTCTTCATGAACCCGCTGGACGCCGAGGAACGTGGCATCAAACATGGCGACATTGTTCTGATCCGCAGTCGCCACGGCCAGACGTTACGGCCTGTCTGTGTCACGCCGCGGATGACACCCGGCGTTGTCACCTTGCCGCACGGGGCCTGGGTGGAGATGGACGAAGCAACCGGCATCGACAAGGCTGGTGCCGACAACATTCTCAACGGGCCAGTATCGACGGGTCAGGGCGTGTCCGGCTGGAACAGCTGCAATGTTCAGGTCGAGAAGTACACCGGCTCCATCAAACTGAATCCGGACTACACGTGGCCTCAGAGAATTCCGCTGAAGGAGGAGGCATAAACAATGACCAAACAATTAGCCTTCTACATAGATTCGAGCGCCTGTGCCAAGTGCAAAGCGTGTCAGATTGCCTGTCAGGATAAGAATGATCTTCCTGCCCACATGCGCTGGCGCCGCGTCATCCCTTATGAAGGTGGGAGCTGGATCCCAGATCCAAGCCACAGACGTCCCTTACAGCCGAATGGGGTCTTCTCCTATTCTGTGTCGATATCCTGCATGCACTGTCAGGAGCCGATCTGCGTGGAGGTATGCCCCGCAGCGGCGATCAAGAAGCGCGACGACGGCGTTGTGTACATCGACGAAGACCAGTGCATCGGCTGTCGCTACTGCGAGTGGGCCTGTCCCTACGGGGCAATGCACTTCGACGACGCGACAGGGACGATGAGCAAATGTGACTTCTGTCGCGACCTGCTTGCGGAGGGCAAAAACCCGGCCTGCGTAGACGCTTGCGTCAACCGTGCTCTGAAGTTCGGGGACCTCGAGGAACTGCGGGCCGAGTATGGCGAGCTGGACGCGATTGAGCCTCTACCTCCGTCCGACATGACCCAGCCCTCTGTTGTCATAACACCACACAAAAATGCGCAACTGAGTGGTCAGGGAAGAGGCGAGATCAACTACTTGCCGGAGGAGATGTAACAATGGATACAAAGGAATGGGCCCTGATCATCTTCACCATTCTGGCCCAGATGTCAGTTGGTTCCTTTCTGGTCCTTGGCGCCCTGCACTACCTTGCCAGACGCGCCAAAGGCGAGGAGTGGGCTGACCGGCTGAGCAACTATGCCCTCGTGGCCATCGGTCCGGTGCTCGTACTGGCGATCCTCGCCTCGCTTCTGCACCTGGGTAACATGATCAACGCGCCACGAGCGATCACGAACATCGGCAGCTCGTGGCTGAGCCGCGAGATCCTCTTCGTGCTCATCTTCGCCGTGCTCGGCGGCGCTTTCGCCATCATGCAGTGGCGCAAGATAGCGAGCTTTAGCGTGCGCAACATAGTCGCCATCCTGGCAGCCGTTGCGGGCGCAGGCCTCGTCTACACCATGGCGCGCGTCTACATGATACCGAACCAGCCGGCGTGGAACTCGCTGGCGACGCCGATCTCCTTCTTCAGCACGACCGTGTTGTTGGGGCTGTTCGCCGTGGGAGCGGCCTTCGTCGTCACCTTTGCGACTGCCCGAAAGCAGGATCCCGGCTGCGAAGAGGAGCTGTGCACGTTGATGCGCTCCTCCCTGCGCTGGATTGCCGTGGTGGCCGTCGTGGTACTCGGCGTACAGCTCCTGGCTACGTCTCTCTACCTGACCACCCTGTCCGCGGGCAGCGTGGCTATGCAGGAGACGGCGCGCGTTACCATCAGCAATTACGGCCTTCTCCTGGCCCTGCGCGTGGCCCTCGTCTTTGCCGGAGCCGGTATCCTGGGCTTCTTCATCTTCCAGGCCGCTTCCGCTCCCGGACGGGAACGGACGTTGGGCAACCTGGCGTTGAGTGCCTTCGTTCTCGTGCTGGTTGCCGAGGTCGTGGGTCGCTACCTCTTCTACGCGACACACGTCGCCCTTGGGCTCTAGGGCAGACAACGAACCCTCGGGGCCTGCAAAGGCCGGTGGCTCGGCGTCGTGAGACTCGAGACCGCCAGACGAGGAAAAGAGAAGTAAATCAAAGTAGGGGAGGTCCCGCACCTCCCCTACTTTGACTGCAGTCAGACGGAGGGCGGTGCCGGTAGCGAGCTTATTACATTTGTCACCTACTTTCTAGTCTTATTATCACTGGGGGTCACACCCCTCATCCTCTTATACTTGCACTATCGCCGGACCCGTGTGAAAGCTGCCGGCGACGTAGAAACCCAACGATAACCGACGTACGGAGTCGATAGATGACACTGAATGAACAATGGCGAGAAAATCGGGATGAGATGCTGGCAGGCGAGTTCCTTCTGTTTGGTATGCTCGGCAAGCTTCTCTACAACCAGCCGGCGCAAGACGAGATTGCGGTATTGATTGAAGACGAGATTTTTACCGATGCGCCGTTTGCCAGCGAAAACCCTGATGTGGTCGCCGGCCTGGCAATGCTGCAACAATGGGCTGCCTCCTACGCGGAGGATGCCGGCGCCGTCTTCAGTGACCTGCAGGTAGATTGGACGCGCCTCTTTGCCGGCGGCGGCCTGGCGCCAATTGCGCCGTGGGAGTCTGTCTACTATACCGAAGAGCGCGTGCTCTTCAGTGAAAGCACGCTGGATGTGCGGGCCTGGTACCGGCGCTTTGGGTTGGAGCTGGCTAATTTGCACCACGAGCCGGACGACCATATTGGGCTGGAGATGCTCTTCATCGCTCATCTGGCCCGCCTGGGCCTGGCTGCACTGGAAGAGGGCGATGAGGAGGCACTGGAACGAGCCGTACAGGGGCAGCGTGACTTCTGCCGGCAGCACCTGCTCGTTTGGGCGCCAACCTGGAGCGAGCAAATGGTCATACTGGCCCAGACTGACTTCTATCGTGGGCTGGCCCTGATCGTGCGCGGCGCCCTGACCGAGCTGGCCCGGCTCCTGGACGTGGAGAAAGCACGGTCCCTATGAACCTCCTTCGCCTCGCCGAGCAGCTGGCGCCGGACGACCAGCGAACGCTGCTGTTGAGCGGCGAGCATTGTCTGCGCTACCACGATAAGGCGCAGCAATGCCGGGCGTGCAGCGACATCTGCCCCGCAGGCGCGATCGAGCCGGGGACACCCCCCGTACTCGATGCCGACGCCTGCCAGTTCTGCCTGGCGTGCCTGCCTGTCTGCCCGACGGGCGCGATCACGGCCGAAGACGAGGTGCCGGCGCTGGTGCGCTGCACACAGGTCCTTGGGGCGCGGCGGGTTGAGCTGCTTTGCCAGCTTAACCCGGAGGTGACGCGCGGCGTGCCTGGCGTCGAGGCGGCGATTCGCGTGCG
>JAAYYY010000437.1 GCA_012515125.1 Chloroflexota bacterium | reverse complement strand
GCGCGGCGGCGATGAGCGCCAGCCAGGCGCCGCGATCAACCGTCAGCAGCAGCGCCAGGAGAATCACGCCGAGCAGCAGCGCAGCCACCGCCATCTCCAGCCGCACGCGCTGCCGGTCGCCGCCCTCACCACCTGTGGTGACCGACCATCGCCGCCGGCCGTTGATGACGAGCGCTGCGGCAAACGGTGCGGCCATCGCCAGCAGTCCACCGACCACGTTGGGATGCAGACGGTGCCCCGGCAGCGCCGGCAGCACCCGCTGCAGCGCCCGGCCGGCCGCCACCAACGGCGCGATCTTCACGTCGAACCGGTCCCAGTCGTGCGTGCTCAGGAAGTAGAGCGCTACCACCACGCCAAATCCCGCCAGCGCCCACGCTCCAATCTCCAGTCCGCGCCGGCTAATCCCTGCTCCCCGAACGACAAGCCGCTCCTCTTCCGCCACCGCTGCAAAACCATAGAACAGCAGCACTGCGCCGACAATCTGCCAGAACTTGGCCCAGGCAGCCGTGCGGTCGTAAGCCGCCCAGACGCTCGCCCCGGCACTGAGGAGGAAGAGGGCCAGGGCCATCTCAAAGCCGCTCAGCCGGAAAGGCCGGCCAGTACGCAGCAGCCGCAGCGCCCACGGCGCCAGCCCGATCAGCAGGGGCCAGAGGCCGAGACCCGGAAAGAGATACCAGAGGGCCGACGCCGTGGCAGCCGTGACAAGCTCGATGAGCGCAAACCAGGATGGCATCTTCTGCTTATAAGAGCAGAGCGATTATCTAAAATCGCTCTACATAACGTTATATCAGGAAGCACCCACAGGGGCGCCGGTGTCCGTGCTGCTCCAGCTCAGATGCTGCAGCCCCACGTCCAGCGCCGTTCTGAAGGTAGACGTGTCGGAAAGCAGCATCTTCAGGTAGGTCATGATCGGCCCCGGCCGGAATGCCCACTCGCGGAAGGCCCGCTTCTGCCAGTAGAGCAACCGCTCGGCCGGCAGGTTCGGATAATCCAGCACGGTGCCTTTGTCCATGTCCACCTGCTCCCAGCGCGTGCCCGCCCGGAACCAGTTGTTCTCCACGACCTCGAAGAAGAACGGCGTGCCCGGATAGGGCGCCGCCACGTGGAAGAGGGCGATGTCCAGCGGCAGCTTCTTGGCAAAATCAATCGTCTCGCGGATCGTCTCTTCGGTCTCGCCCGGCAGGCCGATGATGAAGTAGCCCCAGTTCTTGATCCCCGCCTTACGCGCCCAGGTCAGCGACTCGGCGGCCTTGTTCGGGTTGGTGCCCTTGCGCGCGTGCTTGAGGATCGCCTCGTTGCCGCTCTCGATGCCCCAACTGATCAGCCAGCAGCCGGCCCGCGCCATCAGGTCGAGCATCTCCTCGTCGACGTAGTCCACACGCGAGTTGCACGTCCAGCGCATGTTGATGCCCTGCTCGATCATCAGCTTCGACAGCCCCACCACCTGATCCCGGCTCACGGTAAATAGGTCGGCGTACATGTGCACGCTATTCAGCCCCATCTTCTTGAGGATCCACAGCTCCTCCATGATTTTCTCCGGGCTGCGCAGACGCACGCCGAACTGGTAGCTGACGTGCTTGATGCAGTAGGTGCAGCCGGCCGTGCAGCCGCGGCTGCTGACGATGAAGGTAAACGGCCCCTTCACCAGCGGCATGCGGTATTTCTCCCAGGGCAGTAGATGGTGCAG
>JAAYYY010000436.1 GCA_012515125.1 Chloroflexota bacterium | reverse complement strand
CGTAGCAGCGTGCATCGGTATTGACGCAGGAGCCTCCACATGGCTCTTCCTTACCGTGACGAGCCAGAATCGATGTGACAAAGGGATTCATCGTGGGCAGTAATCAGCAGTGGGCGTTGGCGATGCATCCAGGCCGGGCCATGGTCGTATCTCGTCAATCAAGTCTGCTTCTGTCACGGAGGGGAGCAAATCAAAAGCCGCGGAGTCGATAATATCCTGTCGTAGCGACTGGAGGAGGTGCTCCATAGTTTTCGCCGGAGAGAAGTAGTTTATAGAGGATATCGGTGTGTTTTTGCCAAGGCCTTGGGAAGTAGGCGACCTCGTCGCGTAATCGATCACAATTTCGACGCCGCGGCTTGGGTATAACAGTCTCGAATGAACTCTGCCGCCGAAGCCACAGCCGGATAAGAATAGGAATTGATCAGGCTCCCCTAGCGCCCCGAATGCCGTATCCAGACTCAAGCCCGGGATTCTGAGGTAGATCCAGTCCACGATATCAAAGTTGTCATGTGAGTCGATGGTAAAGATCAATGCGCCTCCACCACGAACCGGTACCTCGTGGCTCGTGAATGTGAAACTCACCGGCGCGCCACCGTTATCTACCACTCGCTTAAGACCGATAGTATTGCTGAGGTTTTCCTTTGCCTGTTGGCGCCCAATGTAGCCCGGGCAAATGCTTGCGACGCAAGGTGCTTGGGTAAGAACATTAGTATAGTACTCAGAACGCGCCCCGGCTTTCTGCCGCTGATCAGAAAGTAACCACAGCATGAAAAGTGTGACTAGGGCTAGGATTACGAAGAACAATGATTTCCGGGTCGGCATTTCTGCCTCCTATCACTGGTGCCGAATAAACCGATAGAGAGACTTCTCGCCGCCATATCACTCATCATAAATCGCCCTTTTAAGAGCCGTCAATGAGCTTTGTCACTGGCTCAGATGACGAAACGCCACCGCTTCGCATCCGTCGCCAACGCCGCCCACAGCTTCTCGCCAATCTCTGCTACAATCAGTTGGCGCTATGAACCGACTACGAGCCAACTGGGACATCAGCCTGATCCTGCTGCTCTTCGTCGCCCTGGGGCTGGCCTACAGCGTGGTCAATCCACTGCACGAGGCGACGGACGAGCTGCGCCATTACCGCTTCGTCCGCTACATTGTCGTCAACGGGGCGCTGCCGGTGCAGGGTCAGGAGCCGTGCCGCTCGCAGAGCCACCACCCGCCGCTCTATTACGCCGCCGGCGCGCTGCTCACCGGCTGGATCGACACCGGGCGGGACATCTGCGACAACCCGCCCGGCAATCGCTTCTGGGCCTTCCGCTTTGCCGACGTGGGCACGGACAACAAGAACATGTATCTCCACGGGCCGGAGGAGGCGTTCCCCTGGTACGGCGAGGCGCTGGCGGCCCACCTGCTGCGCGCGCTCAACGTCTTCATCGGCGCTGGGGCCGTCTGGCTGACCTGGCTGACCGGCCGGACGATCTGGCCGGAGCGGCGCGCGCTGGCGGCGGGGGGGACGGCGTTCGTCGCCTTCAACCCGATGTTCCTTTACCTCTCGGGGGCGATCAACAACGACGTAATCGCCGCGCTCAGCGGGGCGGCGCTGCTTTACGCCTGCGCCCGCCTGCTGCGCGACCCGGCCGGGTTGTCGCCGCGCTGGGGGCTGATCTTCGGCGCGCTCTACGGGCTGGCCCTGCTGAGCAAGTTCAACATGGCGGCAGCGGGCGCGCTGGTCGCCTTTGCCGTTACCGTCGTGGCCTGGCGGCGAGGGCAGTGGCGGCAGTGGCTGCAGGTTGGGCTGCTCGCCGCGCTCGTTACGGCGCTGCTGGCTGGCTGGTGGTTCGTGCGCAACCAGATCCTCTACGGCGAGCCGACCGGCTTCCGCACGCTGACCGAGCTGTGGGGCGCACGCGACCCGTCGGAGAGCCTGCCGCTGGCGCTGCAGGAGCTGGCGCCGGCCTGGTCGTCGCTGTGGGGACGCTTCGGCTTCGGGCAGATCCCGCTGCCGGACGCTATTTACAGCGGGCTGGCAGTCGTCGCCGGCGTTGGGCTGCTCGGGTTGCTGCTGTCGCTGCTGCGCCGCGAGCCGGGCCAGTTGCTAGACCGAGTGTTCCCGGCGCTGCTCGCGCTGGACGTTGTGCTCTTTTTCGCCGTGCTCTTTAACTACATGCTGATCAGCCCGGCCGGGGCGATGGGCCGCTTCTTTTTCCCGGGGCTGCCCGCGCTGGGCCTGCTGCTCTTCTACGGGCTGAGCGGCTGGCCGGCCCTGCTGCAGCCGCCGGAGCGCGGCTTGCCTGCCCTGGCGCTGGCGGCCAACGGCGCCATGCTCGCCCTCTCCCTGGTCGCCCTCTCCGGCTATCTGGCGCCTGCCTACGCGCGTCCGCCGGCCTTTGCCGAGGGCGAGCCGATTCCCAACGAGGTCAACGCCCGCTTCGACGCACTGGCGTCGCTGCGCGGCTACGAACTGAGCGCGACGACCCTGCGCCCCGGCGAGGCGCTGGAGATCGACCTGTACTGGGAGGTCAACGCCCAGCCGCCGGGCGACTTTGTGCTCTTCGTACATCTCATCGACGGGAGCGGCGCGCTCGTCGCCCAGCGCGACAGCCACCCCGGGACGGGCAACTTCCCCACGCGCTACTGGCGCCCCGGCGACCGCTTCGTCGATTCGATCCGCCTTTACCTGCCGGAGACGGCCTACACGCCGGAGACGGCGACGCTGAGCGTGGGCCTCGCCGGGCCGGATTACCGGCTGGGCATCACCGGGCCGGACGGCGAGGGTTGGGGCGACGCGCTGGCCCTGGGCACGCTGCACCTCCTGCCGGCGACCCAGCTCTACGACGGCGCGGAAGCGATTCCCAACCCGCTGGACCAGAACTACGAGAACCAGCTCCGGCTCGTGGGCTACGCCTACGACAGCCGGCAACTTGCGCCCGGCGAGCTGCTGGCGGTGACGCTCTACTGGCAGGCGCTGCGGGAAGTCCGGGAGGCGTACAGAGTGCAGGTGCAGCTCTTGGACGCGGCGGGCAACGCGCAGGCGACCGCCGAAGAGCATTTGTTCGCGGCTTCAGAGGAGATCTTTCCTTTCACGATCCGGCTGACCACGGACCCGGCGATGGAGCCGGGCAGCTACCGCGTGCGGCTGGCGCTGTTCGACGCCGGTAGCGGCGAGGTGCTCAGCATCGTCGCCGATGACGGGCACCAGATAGACAACCAGCTCATTCTCGCGCCGCTACAGGTGGGGCCGTGAGGGGCCGGTTAAGGGCCGGCGATTTCGCGATATTTTAAATTGACAGGCACCCCATCGAGGCTATACTACTGGTATGAGCTATGTAGGGAGATTGCCGATCGCAAATGGCCTAGCCCACAACCGAATAGCCCTCTGACGCACGCAAACCGCGTGCGTTTTTGTTTGTTATGTAAGGTTTAGCCCAACTAAAGAGGAGCGGATAAAGACATGGATTACGGGATGATTGGCAAGATCGAGAAATCGAAGATCTATGCTGAGGAATGTGCCGATCGCGTGACATTTGACTCCTTTCAGGTTCGACTTCGCGGGGACAATCACGAGCACGTCGTGACTTATGACCACGGGAAGTGGGGCTGCGATTGCGATTACTTCCAAACCCGGAATGTCTGTACCCACACCATGACCATGGAGCGCGTGTTGCCGAACATGGTGCTCCTGGGAGAGCCGGCGTACTGATAGCCGGCCCAGCTCAGAGGGTTAGAGGCCCGGTCGGATGACCGGGCCTTTTTTGTTATAATCGCCCGGCGAAAGGAGGCAGGCATTGGAGATTGGCGGCGTTCATTTTGACGGTCGGGTGACCCTGCTGGTGATTCTCAGTACGATCCTCCCCATGGTGGACTACTACAACTGGCGGCTGACGTCGCTGAAGCCGGTCGATCGTTTCGTCCTCTACTTCATCATCCCTCTGCTCATTATCCTGCTGGTGTTCAAGGAACGGCCCGACGGCTACGGGCTGCGCCTGGGCGACTGGCGGACGGGCCTGCTCTGGACGCTCGCCGGCTGCGCGGGCATGGGGCTCATCCTCTGGTTCGCGGCGCGGCACCCCACGATGGCCAGCTTCTACGAACAGCGCGCCCCCGACGGCGCCGGCCGGATTATCCTGCTCAACGCCATCGAGATGTGGGGCTGGGAGTTCATGTGGCGGGGGTTACTGCTCTTTGGCCTGGCGCGCGCGCTGGGACCGGGGCCGGCTATCTGGCTCCAGGCAGTGCCCTTTGCCTTCATGCACCTGGGCAAGCCGCAGGTCGAGACCTTCACGACGATCTTTGGCGGCGCGGCCTTCGGCTATATTGCCTGGCAGACCGGCTCGTTCGTCTATCCCTTTCTCATCCACTGGTTTATTCTCTCGTTCACCATGCTCCTGGCGACGGGGCGCATCGGCTGAGCCGGAGGCAAACGACGGAAGCAACAGAGTATGGACACAGTGACGCTGCGGCTGATCGACATCGCCAATGGGGGGGATGCCCTGGGTCGTGACGAGAACGGGCGGGTCATCTTCGTGCCCTTCACCCTGCCCGGCGAGAAAGCCGTGGTAGCGATTGAGGAGGACAAAGGCCGGTTTGCCCACGGGCGGCTGGTCGAGCTGCTGGAGGGGGCGCCAGAGCGGGTCGAGCCGCGCTGCCCGCACTTCGGCGTCTGCGGCGGCTGCCACTGGCAGCACGTCTCCTACGAGCGGCAGCTCGCCTTCAAGCAGGCCATCGTCCGCGACCAGCTTGCCCGGATCGGCCGCATTGAGGACGCGCCGGTACGGCCCACGCTGCCCAACCCGGAGCCCTGGCGCTATAGCATGGACGTCACGTTCAGCCCCACGCCGGAAGGCGGCCTGGGCTTCTGGGCGCCACCACTGCAGCAGGTGATGGACATCGAGGTCTGTTATCTGATCCGGCCCATTCTGCAGGAGCTGTTCCAGGATATCGATCTGGCCTTTCCGGGGCTGCGCCGCGCCACACTGCGCGCCGGCGACGACGATGCCCTGCTGCTGGCGCTGGAGGTAGATGATCTGGAGCCGCCGGAGCTGAGCACCGACTTTCCCCTCTCCGTGGCGGTGGTGCTGCCGGACGGTACGGCGGCCAACCTGATCGGCGACAACTACGTGGTGCGCGCCGTCGCCGGGCATGACTTCCGCATCTCCGCCGGTTCGTT
>JAAYYY010000435.1 GCA_012515125.1 Chloroflexota bacterium | reverse complement strand
GGCCTGAACAACATCGACGACATAACCGCTCACTTCTACTTCGAAGCGCGCGCCCGGTTCCGCCACAACCTGCTTCAGTGCGGCGTGCAGGGCCGTCTCGTTGTAGGTGGTGAAAGCAGTCATTTCGGCATAATAGCCTGACGGCATCATAGCCGCAACTGGGAGCCGTTTTGCCCGGCCTGATGGCGCATCTGTTCTAACACGACGACATTCGTCATGCCGGAAAGGTGACCGCTGTCAGATGTAGTCCGACTTTCACGTGGCATACTTATTGTAGTCCCGGTCAACTGACCAGCAGAGGACTCCCCGGCTGCCGGATACCGGCCCGACGCCGGCCGTATAGCATAAAGACGGACTCGCGATTGCGGCGAGGCGGAACAACAGGCCGGATCACGGACATAGCAACAGATGACGTCTCGTACAATCCTGCCCAGGCTTCATAACTCAGCCAGGGAATACGCCCGCAAGGTGGCGCTGTTCAGCCCGAACGCGCGCTATTACCTTGTCTTTATGGTGCTGAACGGGGCGGCTTTCGGCATCTACCGGCTGCTCTTCAACTTCTACGTGCTCAGCCTGGGGTACGACGAGGCGCTGCTCGGGTGGCTGCTGACGACGGTCAGCCTCGTTCAGCTCGTCGCCGCCCTGCCCGCCGGTTACTTTAGCGACCGGATCGGCCGCAAGCCGTCGCTGATGCTCGCCGCCCTGGCCTCCGTCGCTACCCTGGTGGGTATGGTCGTCTGGCCGACGGCGCTGGGCTTTTACACGATGAGCGTGCTCATGGGCCTGGCGCAGAGCCTGAGCGCGGTGACGTACGGCCCCTTCATGATGGAGAATAGCGAGGAAGAGGAGCGCACGTACCTGTTTGCCCTCTCCTCCGGCATGGGGATGATCGCGCAGTTCATGGGCAACTGGCTGGGCGGCCAACTGCCGGCCACGATTGCGGGCTGGCTGGGCGTTAGCGCGACGGGGAGCACAGCTTACGGCGGCGCGCTGGTCGTCGTCGCCGTGCTCGCCTCGACGGCGCTGGTGCCGATTTTGCTCATCCGGCGGCAGCACAAGCACGGGCCGCAGGATGGCTACCTGTCGCCGTTCGCCGTGGCCCGCAGCCAGCCGCGCATGCTCTTCCGTCTGATCATGCCCATGTGGGTGACGTCGCTCGGCGCGGGGCTGCTGATGCCCTTCATGAATATCTTTTACCGGCATACCTACGGCAGCAGCGACGCGACTATTGGCGCCCTGTTTGCCGTCGGCTCCCTGTTCATGGCTATCGGCCTCATCATCGCGCCGCCGCTTGCCGACCGCTACGGCAAAATGGCGCTGGTCATCGTGACCCAGGCGCTCTCCATTCCATTCCTCTTTCTGCTGGGCTTTGCACCCTGGTTCTGGATGAGCGCGCTGGCTTACCTCATCCGGCTGGCGCTGATGAACATGAGCAACCCGGTTTATCAGGCTTTTGTCATGGAACACGCCGCGCCTGAAGCGCGAGCGACCGTCGCCAGCCTGGTGAGCATGAGCTGGAGCTTTGGCTGGGCATTCAGCCCGACCCTCAGCGGCTGGCTGCAGGTCAATTACGGCTTCACGCCGGTCTACCTGGGCACGCTGGTCAGCTACATCATCGCGATTTACCTCTACTGGCGCTACTTCGGCCTGCGACCGGCGCAGGTCGCGGAACCGGTTAGCATTTCCACCCCCGGGAGGTCATCATGAAGAGGAAATGGGTACGCTATCTCCTGCTGATTCCGGCGCTTCTGGTTGTCCTGGTTGTCCTGAGCGCCGCCAGCAACGTGTTCTTCCCGCGCAGCTCGAAACTGGTCGATAGACTGAGCGCCGAGGAAAAGGCGCGGGCCGCCGAGGTTATCCACCTGCGGCAGGAGCTGGGCAACGAGGTCTGGCCCGGCTTTGGCGACGCGGCGATTCCGCTCGTCCTCTTCAACGAAGCGTACGCCTTCCTGCTCAACTACGAGGGCGAGCCGCCTATTGGCTGGACGCTGCCGCGCTCCGGCGAGCAACAGGGCACGGCGTGGGAGCCGGTCCCGGGCGACGACTTTCTTGGCGAGCCATACTACCGGCAGCGGCTGATAGACGACGTGACGCCGCAGGCGTTCTGCGTGCGCCTGGGCGACCAGTGGGCGGCGTCGATGACCACCTATGAATGGTCGCGGGTCAGGCTGGCGCAGTTGATGAAGGAAGAGCTGCCGTCGTGGCTCGGTCCGGTCGTTCCCTATTTCCTCGTGACCCGGCTCTATATTGGCGACACGGATAAGTATGTCTCCGCCGTGACGCATGAGTCGTTTCATGCATACGTCGGCCTGCAATCGGAACGACGCCTGATACAAGCCGAAGAGGCGGCGCGGCGCCAGGAAGAAAACTACCCCTGGGAAGATGAGACGATTATCGCCGGCTGGCAGACAGAGCTGGAGTTGCTGACCCAGGCCGTGCGCGCTTCCAGCCGCGAAGAGACTGTCGATCTGGTCAGGCAGTTTCTGAGCGCACGAGCCGAGCGCCGCGAGAATAACCGGCTGGCGACCCGCCTGATCGACTACGAGCAGCGGCGCGAATGGCTGGAAGGGCTGGCGAAGTACGTCGAGCTGGAGGCGTGGCGGCAGGGCGCCACGGCGCCCGACTACAGCGCGCATCCTGCCGCCGCCGAGCTGTCCGATTTCCACGGCTATGAGGGCTTTGAGACCGCGTGGACCAGAGAGGTCGATCAGATAACGCGCACGGCCGAGGATTCTGGCGACACGCGCTTCTACTACAGCGGCATGGCCCAGGCGACGCTACTTGACCGGCTGATGCCCGGCTGGAAAGAGGGTGCTCTGACCGGCGGCACGACGCTCGAAGGGCTGCTCGCGGCTGCGATTGATGTGTAAGCTGGGTTTGTT
>JAAYYY010000434.1 GCA_012515125.1 Chloroflexota bacterium | reverse complement strand
CGGGTGCGGATGGAGATGACGTCGGCGTACTCGGCCAGCTTGTTGGCAACGATCACCAAGGCGACGCTGGCGCCGATGAACTGCAGCCAGACCACTACTTCTCAGCTCCGGCGCCCTTCTTGGGCAGTCCCTTGACCAGGGCCAACGGCCAGGCCGTGAAGATACCGCTGTCCGGCTCAGATAGGTCTCCGGTAACGCTCTCGGTGGCGGCCAGGCACTTCTCGACCATGTCCATGTCGCTCACGATGGCGAAGAGAGTGTTGTGTCGCTCCTGGCACTCGTCGGCGATGCGAGCAAAGTCGAAGCGAGCGTGCAGCCGTACCCGGCAAGCCTGAATGCGATGCATCCCGGTGCTCTCGAGGACGGTGGCCCCCGTCACCCCCGCCTTTTGCCAAGCATCAAGCACGGCGGTCAGCAGCTCCTGATCGTCCAGCACCAACATCACTACATACACAGAGGTCCTCCCACGCCACCCCGGGCTAGCCGGCCGGGGCAGTCTGGTGCCAGTCTACCATCTGGCGGCCGCCGGCCCAAGCATGGCGCCGACGGGCGCGGCGTGGCGAGGGCTGAGCGCCTGGAAGTGGTACGCTCCCTGCTGCTATACTCACGCTCGCCACACAGCTAGCCAAAGGGAGGCGTGTCATGTCCGCCGTTCGCCTTCGACAGCAGGATCTCCATCGGGCCGGGCAGGTGCTGCGGGAGGGCATCGCCGCCGGGGACGCCGACCTGGCCGCTCTGGCCGTGGCCGACTCGCGATCGCTGCTGTACCTGGAGACGGCCGCTCCCGCCGGACGCGAGGCCGAGGTGCGCGAGGACTCCATCTTCCTGTTGGCGTCCATCACCAAGCCGTTCCTCGGCACGGCCATCGCCCAACTGGCGCAAGAGGGCCGCCTGCTCTTCGCCGACGCCGCATCGCGCTATGTGCCCGAGTTCGGCAGCCACGGCAAGGCGGCAGTGACCATCTGGCATCTGCTCACCCATACCTCGGGCCTGGCCGAAGCGGCGTCGCAGCCCGCCTGGATCGCCGGCGCCGGTCCGAGCGAGCACTTTCAGGCTGCCTGCGACTCCTACCTCGAGTTCACGCCGGGCTCGAGCTACTGCTACTGCAACTCTTCCTTCTGGGTCCTGGCCGAGATCATCAGCCGCGTGTCGGGGCTGGACTACCGGAACTACGTGCGCGAACACATCTGCGCCCCGCTGGACATGCCCGACACCGGCTTCGTGCTCGATGCCGGGCAGCGGGGGCGGCTGGTACCGGTGGACCTGGACCCAAAGGTGGTCGGGTTCACCTTCGACTACTTCTGCTCGCTGGCGCTGCCTGCCGGGGGTATCTGCAGCACCGCGGCCGACCTGACGCGCTTCGGGCAAGCTATGCTGAAGGCAGTGCGCGGCCTGAAGAACCCGATCCTCAGCTCAGCGGCCGCCCGCACCATCACGGCACTGCACACCGGCGGCATCCAGGAGCATGGGTCGGGACGGCCGGCGCGCTACGGCCTCGGCTGGGCCAAGACGCCCAATCACGCCGGGCTCCTGAGCAGCGACGCCGGCTTCGGCCACGGCGGCGCGACGGCCACGATGCTCTGGGTGGAGCCGGAGCG
>JAAYYY010000433.1 GCA_012515125.1 Chloroflexota bacterium | reverse complement strand
GGGCTCACCGAGAAGCCGAACGACGTGATCTCGTCATTGAAGTCCGTGCCATACGTCACAGTGCTCAGCACGTAAGTCTGCGCCACCGAAGCGGCGCTCGTCACCTGGATCTCCCGCGAGATCGGGTCGCTGCCCTGCACGACATAGCCAAAGCCAGCGCTCGGCGAATCGAGGAAGACGCCGGGGTCGGTCACGTTCGTCAGGTCCACACGGCCCGCGCCGATGTCCAGCGGCAGCGCGACGCTGCCGTCGGCATTGTAGATATTGGTGTACACAGCGGTAGTCATCAGCGCCGACTTGATCTGCGCGGGCGTCCAGTTGGGGCGCGCCTGCAGAATCACGGCGGCGGAGCCGGCGATGTGCGGCGACGCCATCGACGTGCCCGACACCTGCCCGTAGCCCAGATGTTCCGCTTCGGTGCCCGCATTGGCCGGGTCATAACCCTGGGCCATGATGTTCGCGCCCGGCGCGGCAATGTCCGGCTTCAGGCCGCCGGAAGCGCTGGGTCCACGGCTGCTGAAGTCGACGACGTAGTCCTCCGGTGTACTGATAGGGAACGGCACCGTGTCCACCACCAGTTCCGATCCGGCGCCGTGTGTGTCGTACCAGGCGACGATCCCCTCGCCCCCGGTCTGGCCAATGAACACGGAAGAGATGGTCGCCATGTCGCCGACTGCACCAGGCCCCATGGTAATAAGCTCGTCGCCGGCATCGTTGTAGATGACGGCGAATTCGGCGCCGGCATTTTCGGCGTTCAGTACTTTCACGCCGAACTCACAACCGCCACGACTGATGACCGCAGCTAGGCCGTCGAATAGCCCCGCTGGGAATGCGGCGCAGCCGGTCGCATTGGCCGGGTCGAGTTCGGCAGCGGTGCCAAACGGATAGGTAATTACGCTAGACAGTGGCAGCGGCTCGCCAAAGGTGGCCGGCTGGAAGGGGAGATTCTGTAGGGTGGGGCTGATCGGCTCGGGCGCCGTAACATGTAACTGTCCCGCAGCATAGGCCCCATCCTTGAACGTCGCCGCGACGTTGATGTAATCCTCGGAAGGATGGTCGCCGGTGCCCAGGCCAGGGCCCGCGTTACCGGCGGACATGCTGACGAAGACGCCAGCCTGCACCGCATTGCGCAGCGCCGTATCCAGCGGGTCGCCCTCGCCGCCGATGCTGCCGGGTCCGCCGCCCCAGGAGTTGTTGATCACGTCCGCGCCATCGGCCACGGCGTCTTCGATGGCGGCAATGCCTTCCGCCGTGTAGAAGGCGCCGTCGCCCGTGACGCTGTTGTAGAAGACGCGATAGCTCATTGCCCAGGCCCCGGGTGCTACGCCGCTCATCGTGGGCAGAGGCACGTCCAGGTACTCGGCATCCGTGACCACGTTGCCAACCGCGGTGCTGGAAGTGTGCACGCCGTGTGAGGTGGCGCCTACGGCGGGCCACGCATACGAATCCTCAGGAATGGGCGGGTCCCAGGTACGGAAGTAGACGCGCGAGACAATGATCTTGCCGTTGGTGTTTTCCGTCTCGCCCAGCGGGTAGCCCGGCGGATAACTCCAGCCGGTGCCGTCGAACATCGGCGCGTCATGGTGGATACCGCCATCGACCGACGCGAACTTGACGCCCGCGCCGGCGTTCGCCCGCCCGCCAACTTCCGGCTCGGCCCACAGGTCAGGGGCGTCAATCAGGTCCAGGCTGCTGTAGAGATCCGGGTAATAGGCGTAATCATTGTAGACCCCGGTAACGCCCGGCAGTTGTCGCAATATCCGGCGGGCCTCTTCGGTGTCCGTCTGGCCCGGGTCCACGGCGAAGCCATTGAACGTAATCTGGTAGGTCGCTTCAACTTCCTGTTCCAGCTCGTTGACGTAGGTGGCTACCGTGGCGTCGGGCAGCGCCTGAGCCATCGCGCTCATCGCCGTCGCCCGTTCGGCCTCGATCTGGGCCAGGTAGGTCTGGGCATCCGGCGATTGGGCATTCAGCTCCCGCTGCCCACTACGGGCCATGAATACAGCCAGCGGTGGCGTTGACAGCTCCACAATCAGCCGGTGCGAGCGCTTGACCTCGTGCAGATTACCGTCGTCGGGCGAATCGGAAGTCTGCACGCCGCCGCCGAGAACGCTCAACTCCTGCGCGTTCTGCGCCGCCCCGGTCCTGGCCAGAAAGAACGTCAGGGCGAACACAAGCGCGAGCATCAGTAGTGGCAGCAGGATATACCAGCTGCGATTTTGCGTCTTGGGTGTGGACATGTTTCCTCCTCAGTTGGACTGGTGACAGTAACTTCGGACTTCGGCTACCCCAAACGGCACAAATTGACTTTCCTGGCAATCGCCTCCTTTTGTGGCGTACAGACGTGCGACTTCAACCAGTGCCGGAGAGCGGCACAGGTCCCGACGCCCCCCCGGCGTCTCCGCGCTGGCAAAAGGGGTTTCTTCGACTTGAGGATGAGTGTTGGCTTGGCGTCGGATTAGGGTGTGATAAGTACGATCTTGATTGTAAGCAGGAAGCCGGGTGGCGTCAAGACGATGGGGGCGAGAGGAAATTAACGAACAAGAGCTGTCAGGTTACCAAAACCTGACAGCTCTCACGGCAAGAAAAGAGGGACAGAGTCCGGACCCTGTCCCTCCAGTGGGTTCAGTCCCGCAGGACTGTGCCCGACGAACGCTTGTTAGTCGTTCTTGCCAATCACGGGGAAGTAACGCACGTAACCGGGGGTCACGTCTACCGTAGCCGTGGTGGTCAGCTGGGCCGTATCGCTAACGGAGTCGTCGCCGACCGACGTCGCCGTCACCGTGGTGAGGTCCACGTCGCCGGCTTCGGCGTCGTCCGGTACCGTAACGATCACTTCGAGCGTCGCGCTTTCGCCGGGCGCCAGGCTTTGCGTCGTGACCGGATCAACCGTGGCCGCCCAGATGCCGTCTACCGTCAGCGTGAAGCTGTCGGCGACGTTGCCCGAGTTGGTCACGGTCAGCGTGTAGCTGACATCGGTGCCGACCAGACCGTCCTTCGCCTGATCAGGCGACAGCTCGACGCCGTAGACAACGCCCACGCCGTCGATTTCCACGTCGGTGCTGATGGTTTCGAGCTTGCTGCCAGGATTGCTGGTGCTGCTCTCCACGTTGTTGGTCACCGTGCC
>JAAYYY010000432.1 GCA_012515125.1 Chloroflexota bacterium | reverse complement strand
CCGGCCGGCTCGGGCCCGCCTGAACTGGGGAAAATGGGGCGTCCGCAGCGCCGCCTTCAGCTATCTCGCCCTGATGCTGATCATCCCGCTGCTGGTCATCTTCCAGGATGGGCTGCGCGAGGGCCTTACCGGCCTCTGGCGCCAGGTCACCTTGCCGACCGCCTGGCACGCGCTGAAACTCACCCTGTGGACGGCGGCGGTCATGACCGTGATCAACGCCGTGATGGGGCTGATGACCGCCTTTGTGCTGGTCCGCTACAACTTCCCCGGCCGGGCGCTGCTCAACGCCATCGTCGATCTGCCCCTGGCGATCCCCACACTGGTCACCGGCGTCATGCTGGTCATCCTCTTTGGGCCGCAACAGGCGCTGGGGGCCTGGCTGCAGGAGACGCTGGGCGTGCGCGTGATCTTCGCCCCGCCGGGCATCATCCTCGCGCTGCTCTTCATCACCTTCCCCTTCGTCGTCCGGGGGGTGCAGCCCGTCTTGCTCGATCTGGACCGCAAGCAGGAAGATGCCGCCGCGACGCTCGGAGCCGGCCCCTGGACCATCTTCCGCCGCGTGACGCTCCCGCCGCTGCTCCTGCCGCTGCTCAGCAGCGCCCTGCTCAGCTTCGCGCGGGCCATCGGCGAGTTCGGGGCCATCGTCATCGTCGCCGGCAACCTGCCCTTCTACTCCCAGACCGCCGCCGTCTATGTGCTCGGCGAGGTCGAGTCAGAGAACCGGCTGGGCGCCAGCGCCATCTCCATCGTCATGGTGACCATCGCCTTTGGCCTGATCCTGATCGTAGACTGGCTGCAGCGTCGCAGCCATAAGGAGGCGCGATGACCACCTTGGCAGCAAAGAGAACGAAAAGCCGGCCCGCCGTAGGGCGCATCGTCTGGCGGCGGCTGCTGCTTATCGGCGTGGTCCTGGCCTACATCTCGCTCCTGATCCTGGCGCCGCTGGGCGCGCTCGTCTACAACGCGCTGCGCCACGGTCTGGGCCCTGTCCTGCAGGCCCTCAGCCAGCCCAACGTGCTGACGGCCTTCCGCCTCACCCTGCTCATCGCCCTGCTTACCGTGGTGATCCATACCCTGTTCGGCACGGCGGTAGCCTGGATCATGGTGCGCCACCGCTTCCCCGGCCGCAAGCTGATCAACGGCCTCATCGACATGCCCTTTGCCGTGTCGCCAGTCGTCGTCGGCTATATGCTGCTGCTGCTGTTTGGCCGCAACGGGCTGCTGGCGCCGCTGCTCAACCTCCTCGGCATCCAGGTCGCCTTTGCCCTGCCGGGCATGATCCTGGCCACCCTCTTTGTCACCCTCCCCTTCATGATCCGTGAGCTGGTCCCCGTCCTGGAGGCGTTTGGCGTGCAGCAGGAGCAGGCGGCGGCGACGCTCGGCGCCAGCGGCTGGCAGACCTTCTGGCGGGTCACCCTGCCCGCCTTACGCTGGGGCTTCATCTACGGCATGACCCTGACCTTCGCCCGGGCGTTGGGCGAGTTTGGCGCCGTGCTGGTCATCGGCGGCGGCGTGCAGGGCCGCACCGAGACGGCCACACTCTTCATCTATCGCGCGCTGGACGAGCGCCAGTACGTCGCCGCCTACAGCGCCGCGCTGTTGCTCGGCCTGCTTTCCCTGCTTCTCGTGCTTGGCACCGATTTCCTGCGCCGGCGGGTAAGCCGCTAATCACAAGCCCGCCGGCGCCACCTCACCGCCGGCGGGCAACGCTGTAGCGCGTTTTTTTCAAATCGCGCCGCGAGCGATTTGGAAAAACTAGCCACCTATCACTTTCAGAAATAGGGCACAAAACGGAAAGGGGGCGGATGTGCAAAGTGAGAGGCCCGTTTGAGCCAATCGCGACCGAGACGAAAGTAACTCTTGTCCCGCCGGTCTT